>NZ_JBGWAB010000064.1:0-42539 GCF_041862025.1 Streptomyces sp. AB3(2024) | reverse complement strand
CGCGGCCCGCTCGACGGACTCCTCGGACCCGGACAGTACGGTCTGGGCCGGGCTGTTCACCGCCGCGACCACACAGCCCGCCGCCTCCGCGAGCTCCTGCGCCTCGGCCTCGCCGAGCCATACCGCCAGCATCGCGCCGGGTACCTGGCGCTGCATCAGGTCCGCGCGGGCACAGACCAGACGGATCGCGTCCGGCAGCGTCCACACCCCCGCCACCGTGGCCGCCACGTACTCGCCCAGACTGTGCCCCACCATCGCGGACGGCACCACACCCCAGGCTCGCCACTGCTCCGCCATCGCGTACTGCACCGCGAACAGCGCCGGCTGCTGCACCCGGGTTTCGTTCAGCCGCTCGGCCGCGCCCTGCGACGGCTCGCCGTAGAGCAGCGCGCGGAGGTCCTCTCCCAGCTCCTCCTGCACCACGCGCGCGCACTGCTCGAAGACCTCGCGGAAGACGCCTTCCCGCTCGTACAGCTCCCGGCCCATGCCCACGAACTGCGAGCCCTGGCCCGCGAACAGGAAGGACACACGCCCGTCGGAACGGGCCTGCCCGGTCACCAGACCGGATCCCTCCGCCAGCGCCCGCACGGCGTCGTCACCACTACGGGCCACCACCGCGGCACGGTACTCGTGCTGCCTCCGCCCCGTCTGCAGGCTGTACGCCACGTCCGGTAGGGGATGCGCATCCCGTCCCGCCAGGTGTTCCGCCAGGCGTGCCCGCTGGCCGGACAGTGAAGCCGCCGTCTTGCCCGAGGTGACGAGCACCTCCCACGCGGGTTCGGTACCGGAATCCTCCCGGCCGGGAACTTCCACCACGGGGGGCTGCTCGACGATCACATGCGCGTTGGTGCCGCCCATGCCGAAGGAACTCACCCCGGCCCGCCGCGGCGCCGGACCCGACCAGTCACGCAACTCCGCATTCACGAAGAACGGACTCGACTCGAAATCGATCTCAGGATTCGGCGTCCGATAATGCAGACTCGGCGGAATCAGCCCCCGCTCCACACACAGAACCGCCTTGACGAACCCCGCGATCCCCGCCGCGGTATCGAGGTGGCCCACGTTCGTCTTCACCGACCCGAGCGCACAGAACCCGCGCTTCGACGTCGATGCAGCGAACGCCTGGCTCAGTGCGGCGATCTCGATGGGATCACCGAGCGGTGTCCCCGTCCCGTGTGCCTCGACGTAGCCGATCGACTCGGCATCGACCCCCGCCACCTGCTGAGCCTCATAGATGACGCTCGCCTGACCCGTGACACTGGGCGCGGTGAACCCCACCTTGTCCGCACCGTCGTTGTTGACCGCGGAACCACGGATCACCGCACGGATCGTGTCCCCGTCACGCACCGCATCCGACAGCCGCTTCAGCACCACGAGTCCGACACCACTGCCGCCGACGGTACCGCGCGCCTCCGCGTCGAACGCCCGGCAATGGCCGTCGGGGGAGAAGATGCTCCCCTCCTGATACCGGTAGCCGCCGCGCTGGAGGACGTTGATCGTCGCCCCGCCGGCGAGTGCCACGTCGCATTCGAACTCGAAGAGGCTCTTGCACGCCTGATGGATCGAGACGAGCGACGTCGAACATGCCGTGCCGATCGTCATGCTCGGGCCGGTCAGGTCCAGGCGGTGGGAGATCTGGGTTGCGGCGAAGTCCTTGTCGTTGAACAGGGAGATCTGGCGCGCGAAGGAGGTCGTCAGATCGGTTCGTGGCAGGAGGTGGTGGAGGAAGTATCCGCTGCGCCCGATGCCGAGGAACACGCCGATCGTGTCCTCGGTCTCCGCCGGGTCGCAGCCTGCATCCTCGAGTGCCTCGACGGCCACTTCGAGGAGGAACCGCTGCTGCGGATCCATGATCTCCGCTTCACGCGGCGTGTAGCCGAAGTACGCGGCGTCGAACTCCTCGATCCGTTCGAGGATTCCGCCCGCATTCACGAGCTCCGGATCCGCCAGGATCGCGGGGTCACCGTGTGCGGCGACGACGTCGTCGTCGCTGACGCGGGAGATCGACTCCGTCCCCCGGACGAGGTTCTGCCAGAATTCCTCGACGTTCGCGGCTCCGGGGGCACGCAGTCCGATCCCTACAACGGCGATGCTTCGGTCGTCGGTCACTGCTTGTCTCCAGTCCGTGCTGCGCCCATCGCCGCGCGGCGCCTTTCGAGTCGACTCTGGACACCGGCGAAGGCCGGCTTGTCCTCGGTCCCGGATATGTGCCGGGCCAGCGAGGCGATCGTCGGATATCTGTACAGATCGGTCATGATGACCCGGTTCGGGTAGGCGGCCTTCAACTGGCCGAAGACTCGGGCCAGGAGGATCGAATCGCCTCCGAGGTCGAAGAACCCGTCGTCGGCCCCCGGGCGGGAGACATCGAGCACCGCCTCCCAGATCGCGGCGATCGCCTTCTCGGTCTCGGTCCCCGGAGCCCGGTAGGTGCGCTGCGCCTGCGCCGGTTCGGGGGAGGGGAGCGCGGCCCAGTCGACCTTTCCATTGGGGGTCAGGGGTATGGCGGCCAGCTCGACGAACCCGGCGGGAAGCATGTAATCGGGGAGCGTCGCCCGGATCGCTGCCACTGCCCCCGCCCGATCGAAACCGTGGTCCGCTTCTGCGACGACATACGCCACGAGACGCTTGGTGCCCATCCGGTCCTCGCGCACGGCGGTCACTGCGTCACGGACACCATTGAGCTTCCTGAGTGCCGCGTCGATCTCTCCCAGCTCGATACGGAAGCCGCGCAGCTTCACCTGGCGGTCGTTCCGGCCCAGATATTCGAGTTCGCCGTGCGGGAGCCAACGGGCCAGGTCCCCCGTACGGAAGAGACGGGCTCCGGGGCGTCTGCCGAACGGATCCGGAACGAACCGCTCGGCCGTCAACGACGGCCGGCGGTGGTAGCCCTGCGCAACTCCTTCGCCGCCGAGGTAGAGCTCCCCCGCGACACCCGTCGGAACGGGATTCATCGAGGAGTCGAGCACGTAGGCCTGCGAGTTCGCGATGGGGCGCCCGATGAGGGGCTTCGCGCCGTCCTCGGTGACGAGGGCGAACGTCGAGTACACGGTGTCCTCGGAGGGCCCGTACAGGTTGTGAACCTTGCGTACGCCGTCCCGCGCGTAGAGCCGGTCGACGAGATCGCGGGACAGCGGCTCACCCGCGAGGTTGACCACGCGCAGGCGGTCCGGCAGCTCACCCAGGCGCAGAAGGGTGTCCATCGCGGAGGGGACGGTGTTCACCAGCGTCACGCTGTCGCGGGCGGGCAGGGACGGCAGGAGGAGCGCGTTTCCCGCGAGGATGACGGTGGCCCCGGTCGTGAGCGGCAGGAAGAGTTCGAATACGGAGAGGTCGAAGCAGATCGATGTCGAAGCCAGCGTCCCCTCGAGCTCGGCGGGGGAGAACACCCCCTGTGCCCAGGCGAGGAATGCCCCGACATTGCGATGCGTGACCTTCACGCCCTTCGGCGTACCGGTCGAACCCGACGTGTAGATCACGAGGGCCACGGACTGCTCGTGCAGGACCGTGCAAGCCGCCGGGGCCCCGGCCCCGGCCTCGGCAGCGGTTTCCAGGTCGTCCTCCTGGTCGACCATCAGCAGCCGGGCCGACGAACGGGAGAGGGCCTGGAGCGTGGAGGCCTGGGCCAGCACCACGGTGGGCGCCGCGTCGGCCAGGATCTGGTCGATGCGTGCCGACGGGTACGCGGGATCGAGCGGGACGTAGGCCGCTCCCACCTTCCAGATCGCCAGCAGCGCTGCCGGGAGATTGGCATCACGGTCGAGGCACACCCCCACGAACGCTCCGGGGGTCACCCCCGCTGCACGGAGCCGCCGTGCGAAACCGTTGGCGACTGCGTCGAGGGCCGCGTAACTGAACTGCACGTCACCCGCGATGAGGGCCGTCGCATCCGGTGTCGCCGCCACCTGTGCTTCGAACAGCTGGTGCACGGCCGGCTGTACGCGCTCGTCGGTCGTCGGTCCGTTCCAGTCGGCCAGCAAACGCTGCCGCTCTCCCTCGCCCACGATCGGCAGCGCGCCGATCGCGCCCTGCGCGTCAGCCAGCCCGGTGAGCAGGACCTGGTAGTGCTCCAGCATCCGCTCGACGGCAGCGGAGTCGAACCGGTCCTCGTCGAAGGCGAGCTGGAGGGAGATCTGTTCGCCGGGAGCGACCACCAGCGTGAGCGGGAAGCTCGTCTGCTCCGACATGCGGACCGATTCGACGCGTATCCCTGCGCCAGGGGCGTCGAGTACCGCCCCCAAGGGGAAGTTCTCGAACACCACGAGAGACTCGAACAGCGGCACATCGCCCTGCACGTCCGTCCAGCGCCGGATCTCCGCGAGAGGCGCGTACCCGTACTCCTCGCGCTCGACCTGTTCCATCTGGAGCTTGCGGAGCCAGTCGGCGGCGCGTGCCTCGTCGTCG
This sequence comes from Streptomyces sp. AB3(2024), assembly GCF_041862025.1. Taxonomy (NCBI): domain Bacteria; kingdom Bacillati; phylum Actinomycetota; class Actinomycetes; order Kitasatosporales; family Streptomycetaceae; genus Streptomyces; species Streptomyces sp. AB3(2024). Next base: position 38,138 of record NZ_JBGWAB010000064.1, on the reverse strand, counting down.
ACACGGACGCGTACCGGAAGCGTGTTGAGAACGCACCCGACCATCGACTCCACACCGTCGATCGATGGCGGGCGTCCCGACGTCACCATCCCGTGGAGGACGTCGCGTTCGCCCCCGTAGCGCCGGAGGAGGACCGCCCACGCTCCCTGCACCAGAGTGCTGAGCGTGATCCGCTCACGCCGCGCGGCGCCCTGAAGGGCCGCCGTGGTCTCGCGCGAGAGCAGCACACGCCGCTTTTCGACGCGGCCGGGCTCCCGGTGGCCGGCCGTGGGCCGGTCCACTCCCAACGAAGTCGGGCCGTGCACTCCGGCGAGCGACCGGCGCCAGTAGTCCTCCGCCTTGGCGGCATCCTGCGCGCGCAGCCACGTTATGTACTCGCGGAACTCCGTGACCGGACCGAGCGCTGCCGAACCGCCTTCCGCCAGGGCCCGGTAACAGCGCATGATCTCGCCCATCACGGTGGGCATCGACCAGCCGTCGGAGATCGCGTGATGGCGCGTCCACAGGAACCGGTGCCGGTCCTGCGAAAGGCGCACCAGGAAGCAGCGCATCAAGGGGGCGCGGGACAGCTCGAAGTCCTGCCCGCGGTCCTCCGCCATGAAGGCGTCGAACTGCGTCTCCTGCTCATCGGCCGGCAGGCCGGTCCAGTCCTCCTCGCGCCAGGGAAGACTCACCCGCCGGCGTACGACCTGCAGCGGCTGGCTCTGGTCGAGGCGCATGAACAGAGTGCGATGGGCCGCATGCCGCGCCGTCACCTCGTCCCAGGCCGCTCGGAACGCGTGCACATCGAGGGGCCCGCAGACATCGAACGCCAGCTGCACGACGTAGACACCGCTGTGGGGGGCGAGCTGCGACTTGAGCAGCATCGCGTGCTGGAGCGGCGACAGCGGATAGATCGCCTCGATGTCGTTCGTCTTGTTCATTGCGTCAGTCAGTCCTAGCTCTCAAGGTCCTCAAGAAGGTCATCGAGCTCTTCCTGGGTCAGGTCGATGTCCGGGAATGCGGTCGGATCGAGCCGCAGGCGGCCCGCTCGGCAGTCGTCGAGAACCCGTCGCACCGAGTCGGTGAACCGGTCGGCGAGTGCCTCGATCGTTCCCGTGTCATGCACCGACTCGCTGAAGGTGAAGTCGATGCGGAGCCGGCCGTCCGCCACGATCCCGTTGATGTTCAGCAGGTGCTTGCGCCGTTGCGCCCCGCCGTGCGACGCGCCGACGGAGTCGGTGGACAGCGCGAACAGCGAGTCCGGCAGCCGTGAGGCGTCAGCTTGTCCCAGGTAGTTGAAGACGATCTCCGCCTCGCTACCGCGGCCCAGGCGTGCGCGGGTCGACTCATCCGCCGTCGCCAGATGGCGCAGCAGACCGAACCCGACCCCGCGGCGCGGAATGCTCCTCACCTGTTCCTTCACGGCCCGCAGGCCGTTGTCACCGGCCACGTCGAGGCGCAGCGGATACATCGCCGTGAACCAGCCGATGGTGCGCGAGATGTCCACGTCGTCGAAGAGCTCCTCGCGGCCGTGGCCCTCCACGTCGACGAGCAGCGCGCTGGAGCCGGTCCACGGTGCGCACGCCTCGGCCAGCGCGTACAGCAGCACCTCGTGCACATCGGTCCTGTGTACGGCGGGCACGTCGCGCATCAGCGTCGTCGTGTCGTCGGCGGAGAGCTCCGCGGTGACCGTCCGCGCCGTCGCCTCGGTGTTCTCCCCGTCGTGCTCGCGCGGCAGCGGCGCCGCCGCCCACTCGACCTGGCGTGCCCAGTAGTCGAGTTCACCCTGCGTCTCGTCGTCGGCAGCGTGTGCTTGGAGCCTCGCGACCCATTCCTGGTACGAGGTCGTCTTCAGGGGCAGCAGGACGGAGCGGCCTTCACGCAGCGCCTCGTAGGACGCCTGGAGGTCCTCCATGAGGATGCGCCACGAGATGCCGTCGACAACGGTGTGGTGGATGACGGTGTAGACCTGGTCCTGGCGCCGGCCGCCGTAGTCGATGTAGACCATACGGATCAGCGGCCCGTGTTCCAGATCCAGATCGCTCTGGGTGCGCGCCTGCATGGCGGCGATCGTCTCGGCCCAGGACGACGGCGGCTCGCTCGTCAGATCGAGACGGCCGACCGGTACGGCCGCCTCCTCCGGTGCGCTCGTCCACTGGCGTACGCCGGCCCCGTCACGGACGAAGCGGTTGCGGAGGGCGTCGTGGTGGCGCACGACGGCATCACACGCCTGTGCGAGCAGGCCGAGGTCGAGGCTTCCCGTGGTGACGTCGACCAGCACCGCCTGGTTGTAGTGGTGGGCGTCGGCGAGTTCCTGCTCGAAGAACCAGCGTTGGATGGGAGCCAGCCCGGTCTCGCCCAGGACCAAGCCCTGATATGCCCGCGTCCCGGTGCCCTCCTTGACGACCAGCGCCAGCTCGGCGAGCGTCTGGTGCTGGAAGAGGTCACGTGCGGAGAGGACGATCCCGGCGTTCTTCGCGCGCGAGACCATTTGAATGGCGATGATCGAATCGCCGCCGAGCTCGAAGAAGTTGTCGTCCGCGCCGACCCGCGGCAGCCGCAGCAGCTCGCTCCAGACCTGTGCGAGCCGTGCCTCGACCGGTGTTCGTGGTGCGAGGAACGCCGAGGCCGGCCGCGGCTCGACGAGCGGCTCCGGCAGCGCCTTGCGGTCCACCTTTCCGCTGGGGAGCAACGGCATCGCGGCCAGCTCGACGAACAGGGCCGGGATCATGTACTGCGGCAGCCGCTCCTGAAGGTGCCCGCGTACGCGGGCCAGGTCGAATCCGTCCGCCGCGACCACATAGCCGACGAGCCGCTTGCCGCCGCGTCCGTCGTCGTCGGCCACGACCACGGACGTCTTCACGCCGGGCGCGTCCGCGAGCACCGACTCCACTTCACCGAGTTCCACCCGGAAGCCGTGCACCTTGACCTGGTGATCGCGGCGGCCGATGAACTCCACTTCGCCGTCCGGCCGGTACCGCACGATGTCGCCCGTGCGGTACATCCGCGCTGCGGGATCCGCCGTGAAGGGATCAGTGACGAACCGTTCGGCCGTGAGCTCGGGCCGGTGCAGGTAGCCGGGGGCAACGCCGTCACCTGCGATGCACAGCTCACCGGGCACTCCGACGGGAACCGGGTGCAGCCGCTCGTCCAGGACGTGGACGCGGGTGTTGGAGAGCGGACGGCCGATCGAGTTGCCCGGGCCGGTCACCTCATGGCTGGTGGACCAGATCGTCGCCTCCGTCGGACCGTAGACGTTGAGCACCCGGCCGCGAACGCTCGCGGACAGGGTGGCGGCCAGGGTGGGCGGCAACGCCTCTCCGCCGACGAGCATCCAGTCGAGCCCGTGCAGGGACTTCCGCGTCTCGTCGTCGGCCACCATCAGCGCGGCGAGCGACGGGGTGCACTGGAGATGCGTCACCCCGTGCCGCTCGATGAGCCCGGCGATGTCCTGGCGAGGCTCCTCCTCGGGGGTGGGCGACACCATCCGGCGCAGGGCATCGAGGTGCTCGAAGCTTGCCAGCACCTCGTCCGCGCCGACCCCGAAGTCGACGAGGCAGGCAATTTCGTCCACTCCGATCTCACGGAGCCGGTCCACCAGGGTCACGCACTGTTCCGGCGTACCGAAGAGACCGCTGCTGCCGTAGTAGCGGTCGAAGGCGTGATCGAGGAGTGCGTCGAGGTCGCTCTCGTCGAAGTCCTCGAGTTCGAGCCCGCGCGAGCGCGCGAGGGGACGGATGAGCTCGACGGACTCGCGGAGGTAGTTCTTGAACGGCTCGCGCACCGTCCGCCGGACGAAGTCCTCGTCGTCCGAAACGAACGTGTGGAGCATCAGCGTGACCTGTCCCTCGCCGGCATGTCCTGCCTCGGTCCAGGCGGCGCGGTACACCTCGATGGCCCGCGCCAAATCCTCGGCCGACTGCCCCAGGAGGTGCGTCAACAGATTGGCTCCGATGGCACCGGCACGACGGAACGTCTCCGGATTGCCCGCCGCCGTGATCCAGACCGGCAGTTCGGACTGCACCGGGCGCGGCAACGTGCGCACCTCGATCTCCTCGCCGGTGCCGGACATCGCGGGCACCGCCTCGCCTCGCCACAGCCGGCGTACCGTTTCGAGATCGCGGAACATGATCTCTTTGCGCTCGGCGAAGTTCTCGGGAGCGAGGGCGAAGTCGTGCGGCTGCCAGCCGGCGGCGATCGAAAGCCCCACCCGCCCGTTGGACAGGTTGTCGATCACCGCCCAGTCTTCGGCGACCCGGATGGGATGGTGCAGCGGGAGCACCAGGCTTCCGGTACGGATTCCGATCCGACTGGTGCAGGCGGCGAGGGCGGCTGCGGTGATTCCGGGGTTCGGGTAGAGCCCGCCGAACGTGCCGAAGTGCCGCTCCGGAGTCCACACCGCGGCGAAGCCGTGCTCGTCGGCCCAGCGTGCGCCTTCGAGGAGCAGTCGGTACTTGTCGGTCTCGCGCTCACCGGCGTCGCTCGCGAAGTAGAACAGGCTGAGGTCGACGGACCTGTCCGTGCCGGCTGTGCGGGCCTCGCTCAGCACCAGCTCCTCACCGGCCAGGACGACCTTGAAGCCACGCGTGAGCGACCACAGCAGTTCGAGGACCGAGATGTCGAAGGTGTAGTGCGTCAGCGCGAGCCAGGTGCCCGGTGTGGAATCGCCGAAGCGGCGGTCCATGGCGGAGAAGAAACCGGCCAGGTTCCGCTGCGCGACCATGACGCCCTTCGGACGGCCAGTGGACCCGGACGTGTAGATCACGTACGCGAGGTGCTCGGGGCGGACCGTACGTACGGGCTGCGGCGCGTCGGCGGGCGCGTGCGTCTTCGGATCGATGAGCTCGACGCCCTCCGGAAGCTCCGCCGCACGGGCGCCCGGCGCGACCACGAGCCGCAGCCGCGCGTCCTCGATCATGTACGCGATCCGGGCGGCGGGAGCCCCGGGGTCCAGCGGAACGTACGCGCCACCCGCCTTGAGCACGGCGAGCATCGCCACGACCATCTCGACCGAGCGCTCCAGCCAGATGCCGACGAGGCCGTCCTCGGCAATGCCCCGTGCCCTCAGGACCCGCGCCAGTCGGCCTGCCTCCCGGTCGAGTTCGCCGTAGGTGAGGGAATGATTTCCGAACACCAACGCCGTGGCGTCGGGGTCGGCCTGCGCACGTGCCTCGAAGGCGTCGGCCACGAACTGCTCGTCGCCGGGAGCCGCGTAGCCCCGGTTCCACTCCGAGAGGACGAGCTCCCGTTCCGGCTCGGTCAGGAGGCCGAACTCGCCGATGCGGGCACCCGGCTCGCGGACGATCGCCCGGACCAGCTCTGTGAAGTGGCCGGCCAGCCGCTCCATCGTGCCCGCATCGAAGAGATCGGTGCGGTACTCGATGCGCCCCACCAGTCCCTCCTCGTTCTCGACCAGGTCGACGGTGAGGTCGTACTTCGCGAAGGCACCCGGCAGGGTCAGCGGCTCGATTCCGAGACCGTCCATGCCCAGGCCGCCGCCAGGCGCGGTCTGGTACACGAAGAGCGCCTGGAAGAGCGGGGTGTGTCCGGGGTCCCGCGGCGGGTTCAGCGCCTCGACGAGGCGTTCGAAGGGCAGGTCCTGATGCGTCTGCGCGGCGAGCGTCACCTCGCGCACCCGGCCGAGCAGCTCGTCGAACGACGGGTCGCCGGACAGGTCGGTCCGTATCACCAGTGTATTGAAGAAGCACCCGATGAGGTCCTCGGCCTCGGCCCGTGTCCGGTTCGCGACGGGCGTGCCGACGACGATGTCCTCCTGGCCCGTGTAGCGCGACAACAGGACGTTGAACGCGGCGAGCAGCGCCATGAACATCGTCGACTGCCGCTCGCCGGAGAGGGCGCGCAGCGCGGCCGCGGTGGCGGGGTCGATGGTGATCGGGAGGGTCGCTCCCCCCGTGCTCTGAACGGCGGGCCGCGGTCGGTCGGTCGGGAGTTGCAGCAGCGCGGGCAGGCCGCGCAGCTGCTCCGTCCAGTACTCCAGCTGCGGTTGGATCTCCTCCGCTTCGAGCCGCTGGTTCTGCCAGGAGGCGAAGTCCGCGTACTGGATCGCCAGGGGTGCCAGGGGGGAGGCCTGTCCCGCGCGGAACGCCGTGTACAGCGTCACGACCTCCTGCCAGAGCACGGCGGTCGACCACCCGTCCGAGACGATGTGGTGCAGACATAGGAGCAGTACGTGCTCCTCGGGTGTGACGCGCAGGATTTCGGCCCGGAACAGCTCGTCGTGTTCGAGGTCGAAGGTGCGCGCGGCGAAATCCCGTGCCCTGGACAGCACGTCCGGGGCGGAAACGTCCACCACCGGGACGTCGGTGGAAGAGGCCGGGCGCACGACCTGCAGGGGCACGTCGTTCACCGGGACGAAATTGGTGCGGAGCGCCTCGTGGCGGCGGACCACCTCGCTCAGCGCCTTGACCAGGGGCGCGATCTCCAAAGCGCCGCTGATGCGGATGGCCGCGGGGATGTTGTAGGCGGCGTTGGCGCCGTCGACCTGGGAGAGCACCCAGAGACGGCGCTGCGCGTAGGACAGGGGCAGCGGTCCGGTGCGCTCGATCGGCGTGATCGCGTCGCCGGCTCCGGCCTTCCCGGCCGTACTCTCGCGGTCGATCAGTTCGGCCAGCTCCGCCACGGTGGAGGCCTCGAACAACGTGCTGACGTGAAGCCCCACTCCGGTCGCCGCCCGCACCCTGGCGACGACACGGGTGGCACCCAACGAGTTGCCGCCGAGCGTCTGGAAGAAGTCGTCGTGCGCCCCGACCTTCTCGCAGCCGAGGATGTCCTCCCAGAGCCCCGCGAGCAGGGTCTCCGTCTCCGTGCGCGGCGCGACGTAGCTCTCCGCCCTGGACGCTTCGGGGTCCGGCACCGGCAGTGCCCGCCGGTCCACCTTCCCGTTCGGGGTCAGGGGCAATGCCGGCAAGGTGACGATGGCGGCGGGGATCATGTAGTCGGGCAGTTGCGCGCGCAGCTGCTCCCCGAGTTCGGCGGTCTGCAGGTGGGCACCACGGCGCGTGACGACATAGGCAGCGAGGTAGGGGTCGGCCCCGTCGGAACGTACGACGACCACGGCGTCGCTCACCCGCTCGCTGCGCAGGAGCACCGTCTCGATCTCGCGGAGCTCCACCCGGTGACCGCGGATCTTCACCTGCTGATCGGCACGGCCCAGGAAGACGGCGGCGCCGTCCGGCCGCTGCCGGACCACATCTCCCGTGCGGTACATGACCGCGCCCGGCTCGTCCGAGAAGGGATCGGGAAGGAAACGCTCGGCTGTCGCGCCCGGCCGCCCCCAGTAGCCACGCGCGACGCCCCGGCCACCGATGTACAGCTCGCCCGAGGCCCCTTCCAGCACCGGACGCAGCTCCCCGTCCAGGAGGTAGGTGCGGTAGTTCGGCAGTGGGCGCCCGATGGGGACGGGTCCGGTGATCACGTCGGGCGTGGCGAGGGCCAGGGCGCCGACTGCGGTCTCGGTCGGTCCGTAATGGTTGACGACCCGGAGGTCGGGACGCAGCCTCCGCACCTCCTGGGCCAAGGACGCGGGCAGCTCCTCACCACCGAGCACCAGACAGGTGGTGGGCAGCAGCTCGGCGCCTTCCTCGGAGTCGAGGAGCGCTGCGAGATGCGAGGGAACGATCTTCAGCATGTCGACGGGCTGCTCGCGGAAGCGGCGGACGAGTGCGTCGGCCGACAGGACTTCGTCCGGCGCGGCGAGGAAGAGCGACCGTCCGGTACACAGGGCGCCGAACACCGCGGTGTGCCCGAGGTCGGCAGCCGTGGTCGCCAGGGTGGCGAGTACGGCGTCTTCCGGCAGGGCGAGCTCGGGCAGGACGCCTTCGACGTAGGCGCGGATCGCGCGGTGCGGTACGCCGACGGCCTTGGGGCGACCGGTCGACCCCGAGGTGAAGACGAGGTAGGCGAGGTGCTCCGGATGCATGGCGCCGCCGGGCGGCGTGTCCGGCAGCGAGCCGAGCTCCGGGGCGTCGTCCAGGTCGATCACCGGAACACCGTCCGCTGCTTCGCGAGAGGTCAGACCGCGGTGCGTGACGATCACCGCCGGGCGGGCGTCCTCGATCATCTGCGCGAGGCGGGCGGCCGGTACGGACGGGTCGAGGGGGACGAAGGCGCCACCCGCCTTGAGCACGGCGAGCAGGGCGACGACGTAGTCGACGGAACGCTCGACCACCAGCCCGACGGGCACGTCGGGGCCTGCTCCCCGCGCGCGCAGGGCGTGCGCCAGCCGGTTCGAGTTCCGCTCGACCTCGCCGTACGTCAGCCGATCGCCCCCGCACACGACGGCGAGGGCGTCGGGCCGTGCGGCGGCCCACCGCTCGAAGCACGTGTGCACGAGCCGGTCCTCCGCGGGTGGCCGGCTCTCACCGGTGCCGTGTGCCAGAACACGGGCGGTTTCCTCCCGGTCGGCGAGCCCGAGGTCGCCGACCGACGCCTCGGGATCGGCCACGATCGCGCGGACTACGGAAGCCAGCTGGTCGGCGATCCGTGCCGCCTGCCGTGCCGACACCTGCCCGGTGCGGTGGACGACGCTCAGGGTCGGCTCGCCCTGTGCTCCGTGGGCCACCTCGAGGTGGAGGGACGAGCCCACCGGTGGGACGCGGAGCCCCACCACGGACAGGTGCAGGTCACCGAGGCGCACCTCTCCCGGTATCTCGGCGCAGGCGAAGGAGAAGGGGACCGGCTCGGTGGCCTTGGTCCCGTCGAAGGAGAACTGGTCCGCAGGCGCCGCGGCCTGCGCCCTGTCGAGGTCCTTGACGAGAGCCGCGAAGGGCAGCGCCGGGTCCATCACGGTGAGGAGCGGGACGGGGCTCTCGAAGGTCCCGACCACCTGCTCCAGCTCGTCCAGACCACGGGACGTCGGCAGGACCGCCGTCACGATCCGGTCGTCGCCGGTGAGCCGCCACAGCAGCACCTGCCAGGCCCCGAGCAGCAGCGCGGGCACCGACCGGCAGAGCTGCGACGCGACCTGCGCGACTGCTGCGGCCTGCGTCCCGTCGAGAGGAACCCGCACCACACCACTGCCGGTGTCCGCCCCGGTCTCGAAGGGCATCCGCATCTCACGTGCGGCGGGCAGCTCGCGCCCGAGCCACGTGTCCATCTGGGCCCGGGCCTCGTCGCTGCCGACCTGCTCGTGCAGCCACTCCGCCGCATCCAGGTACTGCAGTGACACCTCGTCCTGCGCCTGCCCGCCGAGTGCGGCGGCGAAGTCTTCGAAGACCACGGCGAACGACCGGCGGTCGACGAACATCCCGGAGGCCGTCAGAACGAGAACGGACCGGCCGGAGCCCACCATGAGCCGTGCCCGGGCCGGGTCGGCGTACCCCCCTGGAGCGGTCGGACGATGTGCGTCCTCGTCGGCCGCCCGCTGGACCGCGTCGGCCGCGTCGGCCGCTCCGTCCGGAAGGACATCGTCGATCCAGTCCGGCCCGACGCTGTCGTCCACCACTTGCAGGGGCGTCGCCAGGCCGGACACCGGCACCAGTCGTGCGCGCAACGACTCATGACGTTCGATCACGGACTGCACCGCGCGCATGACCTCGGACCGCTGCGTCGGCCCCTCCAGTGCGATACGGCACTGTGCACGGCGCCCGGCAGCATGCGACCACACGTGGGCCTGCTGAGGCGAAAGCCGGAAGCCGGCCGTCGACGTACGTTCGAGATCGGCGTCGTTCATCGTTTTGCGACTCTCCATTGGTGTCAGCTGACAGGGCGGGCGGTATCAGCTGTCTTCTGCGACCGGTGCCGGGGAGCTCATGTCTCCGAGCGCCACCACGATCTTGCGCGGACCGACGAACGGACGGCGAGCGTGCGCGATGAGCATGTTGTCGATGACCAGCACATCGCCCTCCTGCCACTGGAACGTGAGGGATTCCCGGTCCATCAATTCACGGATTTCATCCACTACAGAGTCTTCGATCACCGAGCCGTCACCCCAGTAGACGTTGCGCGGCATGCCCGCTTCGCCGTAGAGGTCGACGAGTGACTGCCGGGTCTCGGAATCGAGGCAGGAGACATGGTGCAGTGCCAGTTGGTTGAAGAAGACCATGTCCCCGGTACGCGGGTGCGGCAGGACCCCGTCGGCCACCCGCCAGGTCTTCAGGGTGCCGCTGGAGCTCCACTTGAATCCCATTCCGGCCTCGGCGCACTTGCGTTCCACCTCGGCCGGGTCGTCCGTGCCGTAGAAACGGGACCAGCTCACGTCGACCGACTCGATGAAGTTCCGGACGTAGCGCAGCTTCTTCTTCTCGAACTGCTCGACCAGCTCGGGGCGAAGCTTGGCGTAGACCTTGCGGCAGTCGACGATCGGCGTCTCGCCGCCTTCCTGCGGCGCCACGATGCACGAGAAGAACTGACGCATGGGCCAGGTGTGCAGATGTGAGCTCTCGTTGTGGAAGAGGATGGACTGGTCCTCGGGATACGGGGTCGACTTGTAGATCTGGTCGGACTCCCCCTCGCGGGGCAGGTCTCCGTACTCCCGGAAGAGTGTCGGGCAGATCGCGCCCGCGGCCTCTTCGAACTTGGCCACCGAGCTTGAGTGGAAGCCCCGAAGCAGCAACGCCCCGTGACGGTGGAGGTAGGACTCCACGACATCCCGGTTCGCCCGGAGCCAGCCGGGCAGGTCAACGCCTTCGCCTGCCGGCTCCAGGACGAGCGGCGTCTGCGGCAGGCCGGGCAGGAAGCCCGTCTTCACCGGATTGATCTCCGTGATCTCCACCGAGCGCCGCTTCGCACTGCGCAGCGACTGGAGCCTCGACGTCTTGGAATTCTCCTCGGTCATGTTCCTCAACCTCAACTCGTCGTCCGTCTCCATCCGCAGCGATCCGATGCGCTCCTCCGGCGTTTCCGCCGCACTCGTCAGAAGCTGTACGAGATGCGCCGACATACGCTCGACGGTGGAGGCGTCGAACAGTTCCGCGTTGTAGATGAACGTTCCTACGATTCCCTGATCCTGTTCTTCCATGAACAGCGTCAGGTCGAATTTCGTATGCAGCGCATCGACTTCGATCGTGTGCGCCGCGATTCCGGGAAGTTCAAGCGTGATGTTCAGCTTCTGCAGCAGGAAGAGGACCTGGAAAAGCGGCGCGTGGCCCGGATTCCGCTCCTGTCGCATTTCGTCGACCAGCGTCAGGAACGGCAGGTCCTGATGCGCGTAGGCGTCGACGGACGTGGCACGCACACGTTCCAGAAGCTCCGTGAAAGTCGGATTCCCCGCCAGGTCCGTACGCAGCACGAGGTTGTTCACGAACATGCCGATCATCTGCTCGAAGACGGCACGTGTGCGGTTCGCGTTCGTCGTCCCCACGGCGATGTCGGTCGTGCCGGCATGGCGGGAGAGGAGCACGTTGAACGCGGCGAGCAGCACCATGAACAGGGTCGCGCCCTCGTCCCGACCGAGTGCGTCCAGCCGCGCCGACAGCTCCGGGGGAACGACGAAGCGGTGTACGGCATTGCGTATGTTCTGCCGGTCGGGCCGCGGCCGGTCCGTCGGAAGTTCGAGCAGCGGAGGCAGCCCCGCGAGCTTGCGCCTCCAGTACTGGAGCTGCTCGTCGAAGACCTCGCCCTCGAGCCAGCGCCGCTGCCACTGTGCGAAGTCCGCGTACTGGTAGTCCAGCGGCGGCAACGGAGACAGCTCGCCCCGCGCGAACGACGAGTACAGCATGACCAGCTCATTGACCAGTACACCGAGCGACCAGCCGTCGGAGACGACATGGTGGATGTTGACGAGGAGGACGTGGTCCTCGTCGTCGATCCGCAGCAGTGCCACCCGGATGAGCGGACCGGTCTCCAGGTCGAACACGCTGCGCGCATGCTCCTGGGCGAGGTCGTGGATCTGGTCCTCGCGCACCTCGCGGACCGGCAGCTCCACGGTGAAGTCCTCGTGGACCCGCTGTACCGGAGTGCCGTCCACCGAGTGGATGGTGGTGCGCAGCACTTCGTGCCGGCTGATCACCTCGTGGAGGCTGCGCCGCAGTGAGTCGATCTCCAATGTGCCGACCAGGCGCACCGCGCCCGGAATGTTGTACGTCGCGCTCGGCCCGTTGAACTGCTCGGCGAGCCAGAGCGACTGCTGGCCGAACGACAGCGGCAGCACGGCGTCCCGCGAAACACGCAGAAGTGGGACATCCGTGTGCGAGCCGCTGCCCTTCGCCTCGCGCACCTTCTCCGCGAGCCCGGCGACCGTCGGCGCGTCGAACAACGCCTTGACCGCGAGATCCACGGAGAACCGGCGCCGGACACGAGCGATCACCTGTGAGGCCAGGAGCGAGTCACCGCCGAGGTGGTAGAAGTCGTCGTGCCTACCGACGGACTCCGTTCCGAAGAGCTGCCTGAAGATGGCGAGGAGTTCGGCCTCGACGTCTTCGCCGGCCGGCGTTCCCCCCGACTGGCGGGCCTGGCGCAGCGCACGGCGGTGTTCGGCGCGGACGGCCGACGCCGCACCGGGGTCCTCGGCCCCCACGACGACGACTCCGGTCCGGCCGAGGGCGCGTGCGACCGAGGACACATCACCGTTGTCCGTCCAGTGGATCGACGTGTTCCCGGTCCGCTCGGCCGGCGGGCCGGTGAGAGCGTCGAGGAAGCCGCCGACGGCCGCGGACGCAGGCGTGCCCTTCCCGCCGCCGGCCGATGCCTCCGGAGACACGAACGTGATGTGCCGGACTCCGGCGTGGGCAGCCGCGCTGTCGATGGCGAGCGCGGCCTGCGCCTGAGCGGACACCTCAGCTCGGATCTCTGCCGGTGTCCACTCGGTCGAGGTGTCCGCGGCCGCCGCGTCCACGGCGTGGACGATGCCGTCCACGCCGCCGAAGCGTGTCCTGGCCAGGCCGATGACCTCGGCGAACTGCTCGGGGGAGGTCAGGTCCGCCGAGGCGACGAGCACCTCGGCCCCGCGGGCTTCGAGCTCGCGAACCCTGTCGATCAGCGTCCGGGTGGCGCCGAGGATCTCCTTGCTCCTGCGAGCCTGATAGGCGGTGAACTCCGGAGTGGCGATGGCCTCCGGCTGCTGTGCGAGCACGAGACCGTAGTCCGTCGAGGCCCGCGCGGCCGCTTCGAGGGGGAATGACACGACGTCCGCGAACGGCTGCTCACCCAGTACCCGGTCCCAGGTATCGAGTGAGATCAGTGGTGAACGCGTCCTGACCTCCTCGTCCTCGAAGAACCACCATCCTTCGGCGAGGCCCCACAGCATCTCGACCCACCGCAGCGACACGACGGCCTCGACGAGGCACAGCACACCGCTCGGGGCGAGAAGCCCCCGCAGGTTCCGCGTCGTCGCATCGATCCGCGGTGTCGCGTGGACCACGTCGAAACCGATGATGACGTCGAAGGAGTACGGGTCGAGGCCCTGGGCCTCGGGGTCCTTGGAAATGTCGAAGACCTGGCAGTGCATGTCGGCGAACCCGTAGTCCCCGGCCGCCTGCCGGGCGCGCCGGACGAAGGAGCTGCCCAGGTCGGTGAACGTGTACCGCACGTTTCGGCCGCGCAGTAGTGGGGCGATGAGTCGGGTCAACTGACCGTTGCCGCCACCGACTTCCAGAATCCTGAGTGGACGGCCCACGGTGGAGTCGGCCAGTCGGGCCAGCAGCCGGCCCAGGAGGGATGCGTAGACACCGTAGTTGCTCCCGTCCAGCAACCCGCGGAAGGCGGCCTCCAGCCGCTTCGGGTCTCCGTCGGGGAAGAGCACACCGACGGCGTCGATGTCACCGCTCAGCGCCGCCGGGTAGTGACGCACGCAGTGTTCGAGGAAAGTGATGGTGTCGTCGAAGCCGGGCAGTTGCTCCAGAGCGAACCGCGTACTCACGAAGTCCGCGGCGTCGCGGCCGACGAGGACCTCGATGCGGTCCCCGTCACGGCGGATGATCCCGTCCTCGCGGAGGACCTCGAGGAAGAAGTCGAGGAACTTGTCGAACTTGGGCAGGATCCGCATCCGGTCGGCGATCTCCGGACGCTGGTGGACGCGTCCTGGATTCAGGTCGACACCCGCCGCGACCAGCGCGTCGTACACGTACCCGCCGCAGAGCCGGTTCAGCGTCCGCTCGACGAGGCCTCGGTCCGGTCCCGAGTCCACTGCGGCCGTCAGCTCCCGCTCGATCCGGCCGAGCGACTCGGTCTCGTCACGTACGGGGGCCGCGACGGCGCCACCGAGTCCGACGGCAGCCTCGGCCAGGGCACGCCCCGGTCCGGTGGATTCGTCGAGCCAGTGCGGCCACTCGTCACGGTCGGGTACCGGTCGTCGGCCGACGAGGGTGAGCCGCGACCGGTGCGTCTCCGCGAAGTGCCGGGCCAGACGTGCCGAGGCACCCGTGAACCCGTCGGTGACGATGAGGCTCGCCGCCTCTCGGACGGGGTCGAGCGGCTCATCGGGCAGAGGTTCGTACGTCTCCGTGTAGCGGGCGCCCTCGCGATGGGCGACCACCGCATCGCCCAGCCCTGCCGCGACCTCCATGACGACGCTCTCGGCGGACGCCGACAGGTTTCCGTCGATGTCCAGGCAGGCGATGGCGAGTTCCGGGTGGTCATCCGCGGCGGCCCGGCAGAACCCGCTCAGCGTGCTCTTGGCGACCGAAGGAAGGTCGCCGGGCACCACCGCGTGCAAGTGGTCCGACACCACGGCGAGCCGCACGGAGAAGCCGGTCATGCGCCCGGCAAGGGCGTGGACCCAAGCCGCCGCCCTGCCCAGGCCGTCCCGCTGCGCCGCGTCGAAGTCCTCCGCCTGCCCGGCCGCAGCGGTGAGCACGACGGAGCTGGGCAGCCGGTCCTGTTCCTCCAGTGCGTCGAGCAGACGGTCGATGTCCTCGGGGCGCGAGGGATCGATCACGTAGCCCTCTTCGGATGCGGAGAAGGCCGCACCGCTACGGACCGGGACCACCGACTGGTTCGCTTCGAGGAGCCGGTGCGCCAAGGCTCGCCCGAACTCGTCCTCGTCCACTGCCAGCAGCCATGTGCCGCGTTCCCGGAGCGCGGCATCCGCGACGGCACCGTCCAGCGGGGCCGCCCGCCACCCGGGTGCGAAGTGGACCGGCTCATGCAGGACTTGACCCGTGACGGGCGAGGCCTCACGGGTGTGCGCGGCAACCACGGACTTCTTCGGATCCGGATCGATCCAGTGGCGCTGCCGCTCGAACGGATAGCCGGGCAGAGGAAGGCGGTGACGCCGCTGCCCCTCCCAGAACCCGTCCCAGGCGACGGGGACACCAGCGCAGTAAAGGGAACCAAGGGCGGAGAGCAGCGCCCCTCCGTCGGTCCTTGCGTCGTTTCCACCACGCCCGGAGGTGACGATCCGCAGCGGATCGACCCCCGTACGGCGCACCATCGGAGTCAGTGTCCGCCCAGGACCCACCTCAAGGAACATGTGCTGCGGGTCCTCGGCGATGGTGCGCACGGCATCGGCGAACCGCACCGTGCCACGCATCTGGCGCGCCCAGTAGGCGGGATCGCAGATCTCGTCCGGGTCGAGGGCACGCCCCGTCAGACACGACACGACGGGAATGCTCGGCGAGTTCCGTTCGACCTGCGCGACACGGGCCTCGAAGGCCCGAGCCACATCGTCGAGCATCGACGAGTGGAACGCGTGTGAGGTGCGCAGACGCCGGTACTCCACCCCCCGCGCAGACAGACGCTGTTCCAGTGCCGCGATCGCCTCGTACGGGCCGGAGGCCACGCACTGCCGCGGGTCGTTGACCGCCGCGAGCGAGCAGTCACCCAGCAGCGGTGCGAGCGAAGGCTCGTCGAGGGAGACGGCGAGCATCGCGCCGGGCGGCAGATCGTTCATCGCCCGGGCCCTGTCGACGACCAGGTCCAGCGCGTCCTCCACCCGGAACACCCCGGCCAGCGTCGCGGCGACGTACTCACCGAGGCTGTGCCCGAGCATGACAGACGGCTGCACGCCCCAGGCCTGCCACACCCGGGCCATGGCGAGAGAGACGGTGAAGAGCGCCGGCTGGGTGAGCCAGGTCTCGTCGAGCCGCGCACGCTCACGTTCCCCGGTCGCTGCGGACGGATAGATCAGCTCGCGCAGGTCGACGCCGAGCCGCCCCGCAGTGTGCTCGGCGCAGCGGTCGACCTCTCGGCGGAACGCCTCCTCACCCTCGTACAGGCCCGCGAGCATGCGCAGCTGCTGCGCGCCCTGCCCCGGGAAGACGAACGCGACCCGGGGCGGGTCGGTTTTCCGCTCCCCGGAGAGCAGGGCCTCAGGACGGGCCCCTTCGAGCGCGGCGATCGCCTGCGCCCGGCTGCCGCAGACGAACGCACGGCGGTGCGCATAGGCGCGGCGTCCACTGCTGAGGGTGTACGCGAGATCCGGCAGCGCCGCCTCGCCGGCCTCCTGAAATACCGTCACGAGGTTGCGGGCCGCCCGATCGAGCGCTTCGGGAGAGCGGGCGGAGACAACGATCAACTGCTCGCTGCGCGACTCCCCCGATGCCTCGCGGGCGGGTGCCTCCTCCAGCACCACGTGCGCGTTCGTTCCGCCGATGCCGAAGGAACTCACGCCGGCGCGGCGGGGAGTGTCTGCGGACGGCCAGGGACGGCGCCGGGTGTTCACATAGAAGGGACTGCCGTCGAAGTCGATCGCGGGATTCGGACGCTCGAAGTGCAGCGTGGGCGGCAGCTCCGCATGGCGCAGCGTCTGGACCGTCTTGATCAGACCGCTCACACCCGCGGCCACGTCGAGGTGCCCGACGTTGGTCTTGACCGAGCCGATCGCGCAGTACTGGTGCCGATCGGTCTTCTCGCGGTACGCCCTGGTCAGGCCGGCGATCTCGATGGGATCGCCGATGACCGTGCCCGTCCCGTGGGCCTCGACGTAGCCGACCGTCTCGGCGGGGACCTCGGCAAATGCGAGTGCGTCGGCGATGACGGCGGCCTGGCCGGTCGCGCTCGGGGCGGTGAATCCGGCCTTGGACGCTCCGTCGTTGTTCACGGACGAACCCCGGATGACGGCCCATATGTTGTCGCCGTCGGCGCGCGCGTCCTCGAGACGCTTGAGCAGGACGAGGCCCACCCCACTGCCGAAGACCGTCCCCCCGGCACGGGCGTCGAACGCACGGCAGTGGCCGTCGGGCGAGGAGATTCCGCCCTCGTGGTAGGTGTAGCCGACACCGCCGGGCAGGACCGCGCTGGCACCACCGGCGATCGTGAGATCGCAGTCATAGGCCAGCAGGGCCCTGCATGCCTGATGGACGGCTACGAGCGAGGTCGAGCATGCGGTGTCGACACCGATGCTGGGGCCCGTGAGATTGAACTTGTGCGAGATCCGGGTCGGCGCGAAGCCCTTGTCGGTGGCGAAGAAGATCCTCTGCATCCCGACCTGTTGCACGATCTCCGGCCGGGTGAGCACATTGTTGACGAGGTACGAAGGGAATCCGACGCCGACGTAGACCCCGGTGAGCTGTTTCAGGGTGTCAGGGTCGTAGCCCGCGTTGTCGAACAACGCCTGCGTGCACTCCAGCAGCATCCTGTGCTGGGGGTCGAGAATCGACGCTTCCATCGGTGTGAGACCGAAGAACTCGGCGTCGAAACGGTCCATCTCCTCGAGGACGCTAGCAGCCGGCACGTAGTGGGGATCGAGGAACTGCTCGGCCTCGACGCCTGCCGCCCGGAGTTCGTCCCGCGACAGCCTGGAGATCGATTCGACCCCTTCGGCAATATTGCGCCAGAACTCCTCCGTATCACCCGCTCCGGGGAAACGGCCGGCCATGCCGATGATCGCGACGTGCTGACTGTCGTCGCTCAAGTGCTGATCGCTCACGAACCCTGCCTCCTGCGCTGCCGTTGACGAACGGCAGCCTTCTGCTTGCTTGCCCGCCTCTCGGCGCCTGCGGCCAGTGTCTGGACACCGGTCTCTCCGCCCGCGCTGATGTGTGCCGCGAGCCCGGCGATCGTCGGGAATGTGAACAGGTCGACCAGTTCGATCGGGCCGAGTGCCGCCGTGGTGATGCGCGCGTGCATCTTCGCGGCAAGCAGCGAATGGCCACCGACTTCGAAGAAGTTCTCGTGGATGCCGACGCCCTCGCGTTCGAGCAGTTCCTGCCAGATCTCCTGGAGCAGGCTTTCGACCTGGTTGCGCGGCGCCAGATACGTGGCCCTTCCGCGGCCCTTGGCCTCCTGCGCCAGCCGGACGAGCGCACCGCGATCGACCTTGCCGTTCAGCGTCAGCGGGAGACGGTCCAACACGACGATCCGCGACGGCACCATGTACTCGGGCAGCTTGCTCCGGGCGTGGGCGCGCACACTCGACTCGTCGAGAGCCGCCGTCCCGCGCGCTACGGCGAACGCGACAAGGCTCATGTCGCCGTCGCGGTCCGGCCGGGCAACCACGGTGCAGCTCGCGAGGGCCGGGTGCGAGCCGAGCACGTTCTCGATCTCGCCGAACTCGATACGGAAGCCGCGTACCTTCACTTGGTGATCGGCGCGGCCCAGGAACTCGAAGCGACCACCGCCCAGGGACCGGACGATGTCGCCCGTCCCGTACATCCTGGCCCCCGGCCGGTCGGTGAACGGGTCCGGGAGGAACCTCTCGGCGGTCAGGGCGGGCTTGTTCCAATATCCTCGGCCCACGCCGGCCCCGCCGATGTACAGCTCTCCCTGGACGCCGATCGGCACCGGCTCGAGCTGCGCGTCGAGAACGTAGAGCGAGGTGTTCACAAGAGGGCCGCCGACCGTCACACGCCCGTGGTCGTTTGCTTCGAGCCGTTGCACCGCCGACCAGACACAGGTCTCCGTCGGGCCGTACATGTTGAACACGTCGGCCATTCCGGCGTCCCGAAGTTGTGCGACGAGATCCGGCGGTGATGCGTCTCCTCCGACGAGGAGGGTGCTCAGCGTGCTTCCGACCGAAGGATCGTTTTCCCGGCCGAGGAGGAGAAGGCGCGCGAACGCGGGTGTGCACTGCATGTGCGTGATGCCGTGCCGTGCGACGGCCTCGGCGGGCGTACGGGACGGCCTGGCAGCCGGCTCCGCCAGTGTGCGCTTGACGCTCGCGATGTGGCCGAGCGCCTCGAGCGCCACGTGGTCGGGGACACCGAAGTCGATGAGACAGGCGATCTCGTCCACCCCGGCGGCGGCCAGTTCGCGGACGAAAGCGGCACAGGACTCCGGTGTGCCGAACAGCGCGCTCGTCGTGAAGTAGCGCTCGAAGGCATGCTCGACGATCACTTCGCGATGCCGCACGGGATCGAGTCCGAGACCCTTCGCGATCCCCTGCATCAGATCGATCGAACTGCGGAGGTAGTTCTTGAAGGGCTCGCTGACCGTCTTGCGGACCACGTCGATGTCAGGGTGGACGAAGGTGTGCAGCATCAGCGTCACGACACCCTCGTCATGCCCGGCGGCGGTTCGCGCCGCACGGTAGACACCGATCTTGCGGGCCAGCTCCTGAACGCTCTGCCCCAGCAGGTGGGTCAGGAGGTTCGCGCCGGTCTCACCAGCTCTACGGAAGGTGTCCTCGCTGCCCGCGGCTGTGACCCACACCGGGAGTTCGGGTTGTGCGGGCCGTGGGAGCGTGCTCACCTTGATGTCCGTACCCACACCGTTTCGGCGTTGAACGGTTTCCCCTCGCCAGAGCCTGCGGACCACATCGATGTCGTCCCACATCGACTCCTTGCGCGAGGCGAACCGTTCGGGTGCGAGAACGAAGTCATTGGGCTGCCAGCCCGAGGCGAATGACAGACCGACACGGCCGTCGGACAGGTTGTCGACCGCGGCCCATTCCTCCGCGACCCGGAGCGGATCCTGCAAGGGAAGAACGACGCTTCCGGCACGTATCCCGACGTTGTCCGTCACAGCGGCTACGGCGCTCGCGAGCACCGCGGGGTTCGGGTACGCACCACCGAACGCGTGGAAATGCCGTTCGGGAATCCATACAGCGCGGAAATCATGGGCGTCCGCGAAGCGGGCTCCGTCGAGGAGCAGCCGGTACAGGTCCTTGCCCTTGTGTTCGCCGGAGTCAGCGGCGAAATAGAACAGGCTGAAGTCGACGGGGCGCTGCTGTGCCTCCACGGCCTGCGGAACAGGTGCCGCTCCCTGGGAGGTCCACAGCCCGGTCTCGATGACGACCTTGTATCCCCGGCAGAGTGTCCAGAGGAGTTCGAGGACGGATATGTCGAAGCAGACGCTCGTCACTGCCAGCCACACGGGCTGCTCGCCCACGGTCCAGGGTTCGCTCCCCATCGCCCGGTCGAGACCTGTGAACAGGTTGACGACGTTCCGGCGGGTGACCATCACGCCTTTGGGACGGCCGGTGGAACCCGAGGTGTAGATGACATAGGCGAGTGCCTCGGCCGAATTCCCGTGCAGGGGCTCGGGTTCGAGCCGTTCCGCATCGCTCTCCAGGGCGTGCAGGGACAGGACGTCGCCGGCGTAGGAACTCAGGGCGCGGCGCCCCGGTTCGTCCACCACACACAGCGCCACATCCGCGTCCTGGGCCATGTAGGCGAGCCGGTCCTGCGGGTAGGCCGGATCCAGCGGGACGTGGGCACCGCCGGCCCGCGCGACCGCGAGCAAGGCCACCACGAGGGCAGCCGACCGCTCGATGCACAAACCGACGCGGACTTCCTCCCGTACACCGTGCGCGCGGAGTGCTGCGGCGAAGCGGGCGACTCTGGCGGCCAGTTCTTCGTACGTCAGCGCCTCGTCGTCACAGACCAGCGCCGTTGCCCGTGGAGTCCGCAGCACCTGAGCGTCGAACTGTTCGAGCCATGTGGGCTCGTCGATGTCGATCTGCGGGCCGCTCGCCTCGTGGAGCAGAGTCCGCTGCTCCTCCGGGGACATCGAAGGCAGCGACGAAACATGCGCGTCGGGACGCGCGGCGATCTCACCGAGCAATGCGAGGTAGCCGTGCGCCAGGCGTTCGACCGTCGAGTCCTCGAAGAGGTCGACGTTGTACGTCCATGAGCAGACGAACCGCCCACCTGCCTGGTGCACCGACAGCACGATGTCGAACGGCGCTCCGCGCTGACCCGAGGAGGACAGCGGCTCCAGCGGCACCGCCTGCCCGGCGGAACGTGTCTGCTGCCAGACGTACATCACCTGGAAGAACGGCGAGCGGCTCGGGTCGCGCAAAGGGCTGAGCCGCTCGACGAGGAGCGGGAAGGGGTAGGGGTGGTCGAGGGCACGCAGGAGTGACGAGCGCGTCCTGCCGAGGATCTCGGTGAACGTCGGGTCACCCCGCAGATCACCGCGTACGACGACCGGATCGGCGAAGAAGCCCACGGTGTCCTGCATCTGGGGTGCGCGCCGCCCCGCGGCGGGTGTACCCACCACCACGTCGTCGGAGGCGGTGTACTTCTGCAGCAGCACCTGGAATGCCGACAGGAAGAACATGTTCGGCGTCGCGTCGCACTCACTCGCAATCCGGGCGAGCCTCTGCGACAGCGCGGGGTCCACCTCGACGGAGAGACGGGCACCACGCATGGTCTGGGCCGGCGGCCGCTGACGGTCGAACGGCAGGTTCATCACCGGCAGGCTGCCGCCGAGTTGTTCCCGCCAGTACGCGAGATTGCGTTCCGCCTCGGGCCCGGTGAGCCAGGTGCCCTCGCTTCGCACGTGCTCCACGAACTGCGTTGCGATGGGCCGCGATCGCGCCTCGTTCCCCGCTGTCCGGGCGCGATAGGCGGTCAGCCACTCGTCGACGATCATGTCGATCGACCAGAGATCCGCAGCGATGTGATGAACGACGATCACCAGCACGGGCCGCTCGTCGTCCGGACCGATGCGCACCAGCATCGCCCTGACCGGCAGATCGTGTTCGAGGTCGAAGGGGGAGTCCATGAAGGCCTCCACGACGCTCTCGACCGTATCTTCCGTCGCGGTCTCCTCGGTCAGGATCCGCGGCGGAGTCTCACGTGCCGACTGGGTCGGGTCGCCCTCCCCCCACGTGTACGTCGTGCGCAGGATCGCGTGCCGCGCCACCACCTCGCGCAGGGCGGCGTCCAGTTCACCCGCGTCCATGGCGCTCTCGGCCCGCGCCGCGAAGGCCAGGTTGTAGGCCGCGCTGTCCGGAGTCACGCGCTGGTGGAGAAGAAGGCTCTGCTGGCCGGCGGTGAGCGGATTCGATGCGGACGGCTCGCTCCCACGCTCCAGGTAGGCATGGAGCTCGTCCCTACGGCCACGCACCAGGTCGAGGAGCTCGGGCGTCAGTGCGTCGCGTGAGCCCCGGCACTGCAGCCGCCCGTTCTCCAGGAACACCCGCACGCCCCGCTCGGCAAGCGAACCCACCAGCTCGGAGGTGTTGTCAGGCTCCTTCATGTCCTTCCCCGTCCCGATCATCACCCGAGATCAACCTGAATTTCTTCGTCCGCATCTCGCTTCGCGGCGCGGCTGCGGATGAGCTCCGCGCATTCCTCGACCGTGTGCATATGGGCGACATCGGACAGCGTCAGCTCATATCCACAGCTGTCCCTCAATTCGGCGAGCACGCGGACCGCCCTGAGGGAATCTCCTCCGAGCTCGAAGAACCGGTCGTGGATCCCCACCTTTTCCACACCGAGGACCCGCCCCCAGGAATCAGCGACGGCTTGCTCCTCCACATTGCGTGGTGCGGAGTACGGCCTGCGGGAACGCGTTTCGCGCGTGTACTCGCCCGCGAGATAGGCGGCCCTCACCGCGGATCGCTGGAGCTTTCCGCTCGATGTACGACGGATTCCCCCACGCGGCACGAAGACGATTTCGTGTACGGCCACCTCGTGGTGTTCACCGATACGTTCACGGATCGTCGCTGCGGTCTCGTGGCGCTCCCCGTCCGACATCCTCGGGGCCGCCTCCACAGCCAGTACGAGCTGCTCCTCGCCACCTTCGTCGACGGAGAAGGCGACACACCGGCCGCTCCGCCCGGAGGACGGGTACGCCTTCTCCGCTGTCATCTCCAGATCATGCGGGTAGTGGTTACGCCCGCGGAGAATAATGAGGTCCTTCAGACGGCCGGTCACGAACAGTTCGCCGGTTCGTACGAAGCCGAAGTCGCCGGTGCGCAGATAGGGCCCTTCCCCGGTGACGGCCATGGTGGCCCGGAACGTCGCCTCGCTGTCATCGCCGCGGTTCCAGTAACCCTGTGCGGCGCTTCCACCGCTGACCCATATCTCACCCACCACGCCGTCCGGGCAACGTTCGCGGGTCTCCGGGTCGACGATCTCGACACGCTGTTCGGGGTCGGCACTGGCACCGCAACCTACGACGGTGCGCACCTTCCCTCCCGTAATCGCGTCGACTGCACGATTCTTTTCGAGCTCCGCCGCGTCCAGTGACACCACTGAGGATCCTCCGGGGTTCGCGGTCACCACGAGGGTGTTCTCGGCGAGGCCGAACGAAGGATAGAAGGCGTCCCGCCGGAATCCGGCGGAGGCGAATGCCCGGGCGAACCTGTCGAGTGTGTCCGCGCGCACCGGCTCTGCCCCTGAGATGGCGACGCGCCAGTTCGAGAGGTCGAGCCCGGCCACTTCTTCCGGTGCCGACATCGCTGCGCGTGCACACATTTCATAGGCGAAGTCGGGGGCGGCACTCACATACGCGCCGTAGTGAGACATGGCCCGCACCCAGCGCAGGGGATCACGGAGAAAGGCGAGCGGCGTGAAGAGTCGAGTACGACCCCCACACAGGAGGGCCATGAGAATTCCACCGATGAGCCCCATGTCGTGGTAGGGCGGAATCCAGAAAACCCCGTTCATGCGCCCTTCGATGCCGTACACGTCACGTCCGGCCCGCAGATTCCGCAAGAGGTTCCGGTGCGAGAGCATCACGCCCTTCGGGCGGCCCGTCGATCCGGACGTGTATTGCAGCACGGCAAGGTCGTCGGGCATGGTGCCCGGCGGGACCCATGAATCCGCGAGATCCGTATCCACGGTGGAGGTCACGATCCACTCCACCCCGGATTGCCCGCCCCATAGGGTTTCTCCCGTGGTAGCCAGCGTCTCGGGGTCGACCAGCACACAGCTCGGCTGGGCGTCTTCCGCAATGGCGCGAATGCGTTCCTGGCTGCGGTTCAGACGCGTCTTCTCCGGTGGATAAGCCGGAACGGCCACCATTCCGGCGAGCATGCTCGCGTAGACACCGACGATGTAATCAATACCCGGCTGGTTGAGTATGAGAATCCGGTCGCCGCGCTGCGCAGTTCCTTGAATGCGAGCAGCAAGAGCCCGGGCGCGCCGGAAGAGCTCCTCGTTCGTCAGCGTCCGTTCGTGAGGTGCATCCCCGCCCGAGAACCGGTCAAGGTAGGCGTACGTGACGCCCGCAGGATCTTCTTCTGAGCGCCGCTGCAGCAAGACATTGAGATCTGTTTCCGCTATCACGGTAGTTTGGGTGGCCCTTCTCGAAGAAAAGCGAAAATGTGTCGCTGCATTCGAAACGACGTATCGGCTGCCCGGAAATAGGGGATTCAGTCAGTTCAGGGAGGCTACTGATGTGAAAATGACAAGTCCCTGTCACATCGCGCACATGCAGCGAAGTATCGACCCGTCCGGAATTCGGGACACGGGCCCTGCGCGCCGCGCGCGTCAAGCTATCGGCCTCCGGCCGCCCTTGCCCGGCATCGCCGCCAAGAGGCGAGATCTGCAAGATCTCGCAGGCCGGCGCCGATGCGACTCAGCCCGCGTCCACGGGGTGCGTCTGTTCGCGAAGGCTGAGCGGGCGCATGTCGGTCCACACCTCGTCGATGTGGTCCAGACAGGCGCGCTTCGGGCCGGAAAAGTCTGTTGCGCGCCAGCCGTTCGGGATGGATCGACCCATGAACCAGATGGAGTGTTGACCTTCATGGTTCGTGACGACCTGATACGTCTTCCCGTCTTCGTCGACGCGATCGCCCTGCACTCTCGTCACTTCGCCCCCGTGAAGTAAACATTCCCTGGCCCGTCGAGAGCGGAACCCTAGCGTCCACTGAGTGCTCATCAAGTCCAGTCCTCTTAGGCTCACATGACCGCCGCGGTGTCGTCAAGATCGACTCTTTGTGACGGATCCGGCACCTCCGCTTGGGGATCCGGAGTGGGGCGCTGCAGCCGGCTTCATCGTTGCGTCGCTTCTGGAATGGACCTGCCTGGCGCGGGAAGAGGCCCTACCGAAGGTGCTGTGGGCAACGGCTGACTTCTCCGCCGCAGGCCCGCCGACGGAACGGCCGGCGCGCGGAACAAGGTACGAGGGAGTCGGGGTGGGTGACGCCGGCGAAGGCGCCGCCGATGTTGAAGACGAACCGGCCACCGGGCCGCAGGATTCGGCGCACTGCGGTGACGACGGCGGCGACGTCGGTCTTCCATGCCGCCGAGTTGACCCACGTCAGCCGGGGATCGGTCAGGACGTGGCAGCCGATGCGCCGCATGGCGGCGGAGCTGTCGAGGGAGATGACAGTGGCGTCGGCTGGTGCCAGGGCGAGGATGGCCTCGGCCGTGGTGCCGGTGCCGCCGCACAGGTCGACGACCACACGGCTGCGGGGGAGAGCGGCGCGCGCGGCGGGGGAATCGGATTGGCTCGTGCCGGAGTCACGGGGGGATTTGGATGGTCCACCTGCGCTTCAGGCTCGTCGGGCTGCTGCTGTGCTCACACCTGTCCGGCGGCATCCCCACGGGGGGCCTGCCTGAGTACGGGGCCGAACAGGGCCGTCCCGCCGATGCGGAGTACGGGGGTTCCGACGTCGAGGCCGACCTCGTCGAAGGCCTCGTCGCAGCGTCGGCCAGGAAGGCGGGCAGGCCCGTCTCGGCGAGCGCCTCGACGATCACGGTCGGGTCCTCGCCTGGCGGGAGCTCGTTGCGGAAGAGGACCTGCAGCGGCAGCAGGTAGCTGCCCACCTCGGGAGTGGGCGGGTCGGCGGCCGAGTCGGAGAGGCGCGCGAGGGTGAACTCGACCGGTTGGTACCGAGGGCCCGGCGGTAGTGGGTTCGCACGCCGGCCTCTTCCAGCAGCTGGAAGTTGAAGACGGCCATCTTGCACGTCGCTTCGCCCTTGCCGGGGATCGGTCCGGCATCCGGCCGCAGTGGAAGACGGTGTGGTTGTCCGTGTACTCGAACACGCCGACCCCCTCCTTCGCGGCCGTGGGGGCTTGGAGGACTTCGAGGTTCTTGGTGGAGTGCAGGAGGCATCACACCGTTTCCTTCGGCCGGGGTACGTCGTCGGTGAGGGCCAGGTGGCCGCCGGCCACCGTGATCACGCGCATGCCGGCGGCCCGGGCGGAGGCGATGCCTTCGAGAGCGTCGTCCACCGCGAGGCAGCTCTGTGGCGGGATGCCCAGTCGGCGGGCTGTCTCCGTGAACAGCGCGGGGTGCGGCTTCCCCTGGCTGACGTCCTCCCGTGTCACCACGGCCGCGAACTCCTCCCGCAGCCTCAGGGCGTCGAGGCCGGGGTCGACGAGGATTCGGCTGGCGTTGGATGCGATGGCGCACGGCAGACCGGCGCGGCGGGCGCTGCGGAGCAGGGCGAGGACGCACGCGATGGGCTCGATGGTGTGCATGGAGGCCGGCAGGTTGGCGCGGCTGCGCCGGATGACCTCGGTGTGGGGCAGTGCCTGCCCGCCGGGGAGGGCGGCCAGGCAGGTCATGGATGGACAGCCCGACGTGCTGCCCGTACCAGTGGGAGTCCAGGGCGATGCCGTAGGGCTGGAGGGCGGCGCGCAGTGCCTGCTCGTTGCCGGGGGCCGTGTCGGCGAGGGTGCCGTCGTAGGTGAAGACGCGGTCATCACGCCGCTGCGCGCGGGCTGCGGCCTGGCCGGCGTCGTCGGTGACGAGGATCGTGAGGTCCGGGAGCGGACGGTAGGAGGAGGCGAGGTTCAGGAGGGCGCCTGCCGCCTCCAGGGCAGTGTCCGGGTCGTCGGGATGCAACTGCAGGGCCTGGCACACGGCCGTGCTGTCGACGCTGCGCCCCTCGATGACGGTACGTCCGGCGGACAGGTCGGGAAGGACGGTGTCCAGGTCGTGGCGCTTGATGGCCATGAGGATCAGGGCCTCGGTCGGGGGCAGTCCGCCGCGCAGGAAGGGGTCCCCGCCTCCGGCGTCGCGCAGGGTCTGGAGGAGGGCTTCGCCGAGCCCGAGGCGCCCGTTCGCCCGCTGGGAGAACTCGTCGAACCGGCTCGGTCGCTGGCCGTGCTCGCCGCGGACGTTCTGGGAAGTGTGCGCGCACTTGACGACGGCATGCCGGTGGCCACCTCGCCCTCGACCTCCGGGGGACTCCGGCCCTGGGCTGGATGGCCGACGTGGCTGAGCCGTGCGTACTCACCCTCCGACAGCCGGCCCACCGTCCGCCGCGCACGACACCGCCCGTGGTCCACATCTGTGAGAACCCCGCGGTCCTTTCGGCTGCACGGGCTCGGTGCAGCTCTCGGCTGCCGCGGGGACTTCGACCGGGGCGGTCTGTGCATCGCCACGACACTGTCGGGGCACGTGCCCTGGCGGCGTGGCGCTACACGGCGCACGACTACCGTGTGGCGGTGGCGGTGGCGGTGGCGGTGGCGGTGGCGGTGGCGGTGGCGGTGGCGGTGGCGGTGCCGGACCCGAACCGCGCCCGTTGGGCGGGAAGCCGGCACGGTCGCCATGGGACCCGGATCTGGCGCCCGCCCTTGCCGAGCATGCGCTGCGCGTGGAGGAGGGAGTACTTCTGGACGAGCTGCTGACGGACCGTCAGGAATCGGGGCGGGCCGCGACAGCTCAGTGTTCCACGGCTGGAACCGTTGTCGGAGGATGCCTGACCCGCGCTCCCGGTCAGCGGCCGGGAGTGCACCCCGACGGCTCGGATCGCGCCACGCGGTGGAGCGGTTCGTCGTCGTGGTCCGGGCCGTGGTGGGGTCGGGTGCCTGCGGGGACGTGCGTGGGGGAGGGGTTTCGGCGGGGGTGCGGGGGGTGTGTCGGAGTCCGGATTCGGGGCCTTGCCGGGGGGTTCGGCGGGCAGGAGGATGCCTGCGGTCGGACTGAGCTAGCAGAGGGGGAAACGCATGAGGTTGTGGGGGTCACTCGCCCGTGCCGCGTTGGTGCTGGCCTTGGCCGGGGTGGGTTTCGGGGGGACCGCGGAGGCGGCACCGGTGGGGCAGGCGGCGCCGCAGTTGCTCGGGAAGCGTACGACGGGGCTGCTCGACGGGGACGTCGTCGGCTTCACGGTCAAGGGCGGACCGCCCAAGGCGTACGTGCTCGTCGAGCTCTGCGCCCCGGACACGGTCGCCGGTGCCTGTGACGAGAGGACCAGCCGGCAGTTCCGAGTCCTTCCGGACGGGACGCTCCCGGAATTCCCGAAGAAGCTCTACACCCGGCTCGCCACCGGCGCCGGCACCTTCGACTGCCGTACCGCGACCGCCGCCCATCCGTGCCGGCTGGCGCTGACCGACATCACCGGAGCCGTGCTCACCACCGTTCCGCTGGCCTTCCGGCCGCACGGGGAACTGGAGGCGGCGCCCACGTTCCGGGTGGATCCGTACCAGGGGCTGGTGGACGGCCAGTCCGTGCGCGCCACCGGGCGGGGCTACGAGCCGCAGTTCCACTCGGTGGTCCTGGAGTGCGTCGCGGGTTCCACCGAGGAGACCGCCTGCCGGACCCGGGGCCGTCCGCCGATCACCACGGACCAGGGCAGGCTCGACGAGACGGTCCTCGTCTCGGCGGTGTTCGACACCAATGACGGCCGGACGATCGACTGCCGCGTCGCGCCCGGATGCGAGCTGCTGGTCTACGGCACCCGGGTCCGGGGTCCGGAATCGCTCCGGCACCCCCTCCGCTTCGCCCCGGCGCCGACCCCGGCCCGCGGCTGACGGCACCCCGCGCACGGCCCGGCCCCCACGAGCGACCACGCGTGGGGGCCGGGCCGTTGTCCGTATCGGGTCAAGCGGAGCTTCCGGTTTCGTCCAGTGTGGCTTGAAGTTATTCCTTGGGTGAGGATGACGGGATGGCTTCGAGGGGTTAATTTCAGCCAATCCCGAGATGATCGATCAGCTTTCGGTCAGGGTGTCTCACCAGTCACTTGGCTTACGTCGGGCACCTTTTCTGTCAGCGGCAGACAGGTAGGCTGCTCCCGCTGGCCGGGCCCGGTCAGTGACGGGGGGAGATCCATTGGGTGAGCGGCTCAGCTTCAGAATTCTTGGTCCACTTATGGCCACCGTGGGGGACCGGCCGATTCTGGTAGGAGGTGCCCGGCAACGTACGATTCTGGCCCTTCTGCTCCTGAGTCCCGGGCGGATTGTGCCAGTTGACACACTTGTCGATGTAGTGTGGAACGGCAGGCCTCCTGCCACGGCGCGGACGCAGGTGGCCATCGTCATCGCCGCCCTGCGCAAGGCCATCAAGGCCGAGGGCGTGACCGAGGAAGTCATCGTCACCGCCCACCCCGGGTACCTGCTGCGTGCGGAGGGGCACGCGCTGGACACGGTCACCTTCACCGGGCTGGTCGCCGAGGCCGAGAGCGCTGTCCGCGACATGCGTCCGGCCGACGCGGCGCGCTGCTACGCCGAGGCCCTCGCTCTGTGGCGCGGACCGGCGCTCGCGGGGGTCACGGGACAGCTCGTCGAGGACGAGGCGGCCCGCTGGGAGGAAGTCCGGATCAACGCCTACGAGGCGATGACCAGCGTCCAGCTGGAGCTCGGCCGGCACCAGCTGCTGCTCCCGGAGCTGGCCGCGACCGTACGGGAACACCCGTTGCGCGAGCGCACCCGCTACCACTTCATCCTCGCCCAGTACAGATCCGGGCGGCGGGCCGAGGCCATGGAGAGCTTCCGGGAGGCGAGACGCCAGTTCATCGACGAACTGGGCATGGATCCGGGCCCCGAGCTCCAGGAACTGCACGACGCGATCCTGCGCGACGACCCGTCCCTGGCGTACGAGGCGCCCGCCGCGGCCGGCGCCGACGCGCCGGGCGACGCCTTAGGAGCACGCAACCGCGTCGTGCCCTCCGAACTGCCCCCCGACGTGCCGGGCTTCGCCGGGCGCAGGGAGGAACTCGCCGCCCTCGACACCCTGGTGGACGGTCAGGGTGAGGACAGTCACGCGCCGACCGTCGGGCTGATCACGGGCGTCGCGGGCGTGGGCAAGACCGGCCTCGCCGTCCGCTGGGCGCACCGGGTTACCGAACAGTACCCGGACGGCCGGCTGTTCGCCGACCTCCGCGGATATGACGAGCACCACGCCCCCACCACCGCCGGGGACATACTGAGCCGTTTCCTGCGCTCCCTCGGGGTGGAGAGCGAGGACGTGCCCAACGGGCTGGAGGACCGGATCGCGCTGTACCGCAGCGTGCTGGCCGAACGCCGGGTGCTGCTCGTGCTCGACAACGTACGCACGTTCGCACAGATCCGGCCCCTGCTGCCGGGAAGCGGCGCCTGCACCGTCCTGGTCACGAGCCGGGAGCAGCTGGAGCAGCTGGTCACCTGGCCCCCGCGGGCCCGGGTCCACCTCGGGGTGCTGCCGGAGGACGAGTCCGTCGAGCTGCTTGGCCGGATCGTCGGGGAGGCCCGGATCCTGGCCGCGCCCGAGGACTCGGCCCGGCTGGTCGAGCTCTGCGACCGGCTGCCCCTGGCGCTGCGCATCGCCGCGGCCCGCCTGGCGTCCAAGCCGCACTGGTCGGTGCGGCACCTGGTCACCCGGCTCAACGACGGGCGGCGCCGACTGGACGAGCTCAGCCAGGGCGAGTCCCAGATCCGGGCGAGCTTCGAGCTGAGCTACCGCTATCTGCACAAGGACGCGGCCCGGCTCTACCGCTACCTCGGGCTGCTCGGCGTACCCGATTTCACGGCGTGGGTCGGGGCCGCGCTGATGGACCAGGACGTCATGGACGCGGAGCGGCTGATAGAGCACCTCGTGGACGCCCAGTTCCTGGAGGTCGTCGGCGTCGACGCCACCGGGCAGCTGCGCTACCGGTTCCAGAACCTGATGCGGCTCTACGCGGAGGAGCTGGCCAGGGACGAGGAGAGCGAGGAGGACCGGCTGGCTGCCTGCGACCGGGTCTTCCGGACCTGTCTGACCATCGCCGAGCAGGCGCACCAGCGCGAGAACGGAGGCGACCACGACATCGTCCACGGCGACGTGCCGCGCCGGGAGATCGACCCCTTCCTGCTGGACGAGCTGCTGGCGACCCCCTTGGAATGGTTCGAGGCGGAGCGCCTGTCCCTTGTCGCAGTGGTGGAGCAGTCGGCCCGCATGGGCATGGACGATCTCGCCTGGGACCTGGTCATGTCCATGGAGGTCCTCTTCGTGTCGCGCAATTACCTGGAGGACTGGCGCACCTGCAGTGACTACGCCCTCACGGCGGCGCGCACCGCGGGCAATCTTCGCGGACAGGCCGCCATGCACGCGCAGCTGGGAGTGGTCGAACGGCGGTTGCGGAACCTGCCTGCGTCCATCGAGCGCCAGGAGACCGCCCTCACGCTCTACCGGCAGGCGGGGGACGCGTACGGCGGGGCCCTCGTGCTGAGCAACCTCGCATTCATCGACCGGATCCGGGGCGAGTGGGAGCAGGGCATGGCGCGGTTGACCGAGGCCCTGCCGGTGTTCCGGGAAGCGGGCGACCACGTGGCCGAGGCGTACGCACTCCACAACATGGCTCAGTTCGCACTCGACCAGGGGCAGCCGGAGACCGCCTTGCGGTTGAGCCAGGAGGCCATACGCGTGTGCAAGGCCAACGCGGGCGACGGGCGCTCTCTGGCACTGGCCACGTACCGGCTGGCTGGTGCCTATCTCGAACTGGGACGACTCGATTCCGCGGAGGAGGCCTTCGGTGAGGTCGTCCGACTGGTCAAGGAGAAGTCGGACCTGCTCGGCCTCGCGCACGCCCTGTTGGGCCTCGCGGAGACCCGCCGTTCGGCAGGAGCCGCCGAGTCGGCCGAACCGTTGTACCTGGAGGCCCTGGACCTGGCGCGGCGTCATCAGAGCACGTTGATCGAAGGGCAGATCAGACTGGGGCTGGGGCAGGTCTATTGCGGGAGCGGCCGTACGGACGAGGGGCGGGCGCACCTGACCGCCGCGCTCGCCATCTTCCAGGGCAGCGGCTCCCCGCCCTGGGAGGAGAAGGCGGCCCGCGCGCTGGAACAGGCGGGTGCCGGGGTGTCGGCAGGGGCACGGGGTGAGTTGAAGAACGCGTAAGCGTGCAATAACCCGGCGATAAAGCGGATCCCTAGCGTCATCGCAGACGAGAAAACTGCCGAGCTGTGGAGTCTGCGATGTCACGTACGACCGGCGCGCCCTCTTTCGCCGTGATCCCCGGCGCCCAGGTGCACGAAGTCCTCGACGGCCGTGCGCCCGAAGTGGTCGGATTGATCGAATCCGCATATCGGGTGCACGGCGAGGGCGGGACGGTGAATCCGCCGTCCTATTTCCTGCGCTTTCCCGACCGGCCGACCTCGCGCATCATCGCGCTCCCGGCGTCCATCGGGGGAGCGGCGCCGGTCGACGGAGTGAAGTGGATTTCCAGCTTCCCCGAGAACGTGGCGGCCGGAATTCCGCGCGCCTCCGCCGTACTGATCCTCAACGACCCGCAGACCGGCTACCCGATCGCCTGCCTGGAATCCTCGATCATCAGCGCGGCGCGCACCGCCGCCTCCGCCGCGCTGGCGGCCGACCGGCTCAGCCCGGCCGGCCGCCGCCCGCGCCGGATCGGCTTCTTCGGCGTCGGCCTGATCGCGCGCTTCATCCACCAGTACCTGGCGGGCACGGGCTGGGAGTTCGACGAGATCGGCGTGCACGACCTGTCCACCGAGCACGCCGAGGGCTTCGCCGACTACCTCACCCGCTCCGGCGAGCAGGGCCCGGTCACCGTCCACGACAGCGCCGAGAAGCTGATCCGCGAGAGCGACCTGGTCGTCTTCGCGACCGTGGCGGGCACCCCCCACGTCACCGACCCGCAGTGGTTCGAGCACAACCCGCTCGTGCTGCACGTCTCCCTGCGCGACCTGTCGCCCGAGGTGATCCTCTCCGGCTTCAACGTCGTCGACGACATCGAGCACTGCCTGAAGGCCGACACCTCCCCCCACCTGGCCGAACAGCTCACCGGCAGCCGTGAGTTCGTCGACGGCACCCTCTATGACGTGCTCTCCGGGAAGCTCTCCGTCCCCGAGGACAAGCCCGTCTTCTTCTCCCCCTTCGGCCTCGGCGTGCTCGACCTCGCGGTCGGCCGGCACGTCTACGACACCCTCCGGGGCCAGGGCGGCCTCGCGGTCGTCGAGGACTTCTTCCACGAGATGCGCCGCTACGGCTGAGGCCTCCCGCTCCCCGCAATCCCCCACGGCCGCCCCCACCACGGCCCCGAGCCACCCGAGGAAAGTGAACCGGTGACCACACTGCTCGACACCACCACTCGGGCGCCGGCCGACCACGGCCGGCGCCCCCTCCCCGTCCGGATCGAGGAGAGCGCCCTCGACCCGCACCCGCCCTTGGAGCTCTACGAGGCGCTGCGCGCCCGGTTCGGGGAGGACGTGTTCCTCCTGGAGTCCCTGGAGAGCCCCGAGTTCGACGGGAACTCGGCCGTCGTCGGCTTCGGCCGGCTCGCCGAGCTGCGGATCCACCCGGGGCGGATCTCCGCCGTCGGGGTGGCCCCCGTCCTGGCCGAGCTGTCCGCGGTCGCCGACCGGCTCGGGCTGGCCGAAGGCCCCGGCGGAGACCGGCTGTTCGAGCGTCCCGGACAGGTCTGGGACGTGCTGCGGTCCGTGCAGGCGTCCTTCGACGTCGACAGCACCCGTCCCGAGTACGCCTTCGGCTTCCTCGCCACCATCGGTTACGGCGCCGCCTGGTACATGGAGGAGCTGCCCGACCGGGGAGGAGTCGCCGACGGCACCCCCGACCTGGTCCTGACCCTGTTCCAGGACACCGTCTGGTACGACCTGGACGCCGGCACCGCCGTCCGGCTGGCGGCCCGGAGCGAGGACTTCGGCCCCGACGGCGGACCCGCCGCGCGCACCGACCTCGCCGGGATCGTCGAGCGGCTGACGGCCGGTATGACCGAGCCCGCCGGCCGGACCCCCGAGGCTCCCGCCCCGTCGGCCGTCCGCGACAGCACGGACGAGGCCGCCTTCCTGGGCAACGTCGAACGCTGCCTGCGCCACATCGGCGTCGGCGACATCTACCAGATCCAGATCGGCCACCGCATCGAGGTCGACAGCGAGCTGACCCCCGCGGACGTCTACCGCCGGCTGCGCGCGCGCAACCCCTCCCCGTACATGTACCTCGTCCCCCGTGACGGCTCCACGCTGATCGGCGCCAGCCCCGAGGTGCTCTTCCGCACCGAGGGCGACCGCATCGTCATGCGCCCCATCGCCGGCACCACCCCGCGCAGCGGGGACCCGGCGGTCGACGGGCCCCGGATCGAGGCCCTGCTCGCCAGCGAGAAGGAGCGGGCCGAGCACGTGATGCTGGTCGACCTGTGCCGCAACGACATCGGCCGCGTCAGCCTGCCCGGCACCCTGGACGCCCGGGACGTCATGACCGTCGAGACCTTCTCGCACGTCTTCCACCTGGTCTCCACGGTCGAGGGCCTGCTCGCCCCGGGGGAGGACACCTGGTCCGCGCTGGCCGCGACCTTCCCCGCCGGGACCGTCACCGGCGCCCCCAAGATCCGCGCCATGGAGATCATCTCCGAACTGGAGAGCGATTCCCGGGGCATGTACGCGGGCGCCGTCGGCCTGGTCGACGTCCGCGGCTGGTCCCGGCTGGCGCTGTGCATCCGTACGGTCACCCACGACGGGTCGACGTACTCCACCCAGAGCTGCGCCGGCATCGTCGCGGACTCCTCGCCCGCCGCCGAGTGGCGCGAGACCCTGCACAAGATGGGGGCCGCCTACTGGGCGCTCACCGGTGAGGAGCTGCTCCCGTGAAGGTCCTGCTCGTCGACGCGTACGACAGTTTCACCCACATCATCGACCAGTACCTGCGCACCCTCGGCGCCACCACCGAGGTCGTGCGCTCCCGCACCGAGAGCCCCGACGAGCTCGCGGCCCGGCTGCCGGACGCCGTGGTCCTGGGTCCCGGCCCGGGACACCCCGCCGAGTCGGGCCACGTCGAGCTGGTGCACCGCTTCGCCGGACGGGTGCCGCTGCTCGGCATCTGCCTCGGCCACCAGGCCATCGGCCTGGCCTACGGGGGCGGGGTGCGCGTGGCCGACCGGCTCAAGCACGGAAAGACCAGCGAGG
The DNA here is from genome assembly GCF_041862025.1 of Streptomyces sp. AB3(2024). Lineage (NCBI taxonomy): Bacteria > Bacillati > Actinomycetota > Actinomycetes > Kitasatosporales > Streptomycetaceae > Streptomyces > Streptomyces sp. AB3(2024). The sequence continues at coordinate 3,083 of NZ_JBGWAB010000064.1, read as the reverse complement.
TCGCCCACGACGGTGCCGGGGTCTTCGCCGGGCTCGACGCCCCCATGACCGCCACGCGCTACCACTCGCTCATCGTCGCCGAACCCCTGCCGCAGGAGCTGATCGCCACCGCGCACGCCGTGGACGACGGCTACGTGATGGGACTGCGCCACCGGACCCTCGCCGTCGAAGGGGTCCAGTTCCACCCCGAGTCGATCACCACGGTCGGCGGCATGCGGCTCCTGGAGAACTTCCTCACCACCGCACGGACCCAGCCCGCCGACGCCCTCACCGGGTGACAAAGGAGCATGTCGTGGAGCACGTGGATTCCTGGCGGGCCCTGCCCGCCGCACAACAGCCCGAATGGCCCGACAGAGCCGCCCTGGACGCCGTACGGGCGCAACTGCGCGACAGCGTTCCGCTCGTCGTCGCGGCCGAGTGCGAACAGCTGAAGGCGCGCCTCGGCGCCGTCGCCCGGGGGGAGGCCTTCCTGCTCCAGGGCGGGGACTGCGCCGAGACCTTCACGGACGTGCGGGAGGACTCCGTACGCCGCAAGGTGCGCACCCTGCTCCAGATGGCGCTCGTCCTCCAGTACGCCGCCTCCGTGCCGGTCGTGAAGATCGGGCGGATGGCGGGCCAGTACGCCAAACCCCGCTCCAAGCCCACCGAGACCCGCGACGGGGTGACCCTGCCCGCCTACCGGGGCGACGCCGTCAACGGCTTCCCCTTCGAACCGGGCGAGCGCGAACCGGACCCCGGCCGGCTCCTGCGGATGCACCAGGCGGCCTCCGGCACGCTGAACCTCGTACGGGCCTTCACCACCGGCGGCTACGCGGACCTGCGCCAGGCGCACGCCTGGAACCAGGACTTCGTGGCCCGCTCGCCCGTCGGCGAGCGGTACTCGGCCCTCGCCACCCAGATCGACCAGGCCCTCAACTTCATGCGGGCCTGCGGGGCCGACGAACGCATCCAGCACGCCGTGGAGTTCTTCGTCAGCCACGAGGGACTGCTGCTGGAGTACGAGGAACCGCTGGTCCGCGAGGACCCGACGACCGGGCGGCGCTACTCGGGCAGCGGCCACATGCTGTGGATCGGGGAACGCACCCGGGACCTGGACGGGGCCCACGTGGAGTTCTTCTCGCAGATCGCCAACCCGATCGCGGTCAAGCTCGGCCCGACCACCGACTCCGACACGGTGCTGCGGCTGATCGACCGGCTCGATCCCGAACGGGAGCCCGGCCGGCTCACGTTCATCGTCCGCATGGGCGCCGGGCAGGTCCGCGAGCGGCTGCCCGTGCTGGTGGAGAAGACGGCTGCGGAGGGGGCGCCGGTGGCATGGGTCAGCGATCCCATGCACGGCAACACCTTCGAGGCCCCGTCGGGTCTCAAGACCCGCCGCTTCGACGACATCGTCGACGAGGTGAAGGGCTTCTTCGAGGTCCACCGCGAGCTCGGGACGCATCCCGGGGGCGTGCACCTGGAGTTCACCGGGGGCGACGTCACCGAATGCGTGGGCGGCGGTGAGGAAGTGAGCCTGGACGGGCTGAGCGAACGCTATGAATCCACTTGTGACCCGCGGCTCAACCGCACCCAGTCACTGGATCTGGCCTTCCTGGTGGCCGAGATGTACCGGGAACGCTGAGCTCCGTTTGCAGCTCGTTATCGCGGACCGCCCCGCAAAACCTCCCCAGCGGTCCTCAAGCGGCTCCCGAGAGGACGTCAAGGGGGGTTCCCGATGTCGGTTATCGGCCCGGAACCCCCCTCTGACCAGCAGGTATATCGTCCTTATCGAAACGGAGCGGCCGCTGAGGACGCGGCGATATCAGCTCGAAGCCGCTCGTTCCTAGTGTTCTTCTCACCGGAACAAAGCGAAGCTCAAGCAGAAATCGACGGGGGAGAGAACAGAAATGCAGATCACGTGGCGCACCCAGGTCAAGCGCATCACCATCGCGATCATCGCGGCCGTCGCGATAGCGGGTGGGGTACAGATCGCGAACGAGGGCCCGGCGGGGGCCTCCAGCAGCATCACTGCCGACGCCACCACCCCGGAGGCCCCGGCCGCGGCGCCGACCCCCACCCCGAGCTCCACTCGCGACACCACCGACTGGGGCTGAGCCGCCACACCCCACGACCCTCCGAGGGAGAACCAAGTGACCACCGTCAGACCAGAACCGGCGGAACGGCAGCGCAACTGGCCCGCCCTGCTGGAGACCCTCCTCGCCGGCCGGGACCTGGCTCAGGCCGACACCGGCTGGGCCATGCACCAGGTCATGCGCGGCGAGGCCACCGACGCCCAGCTCGCCGGCTTCCTGGTCGCCCTGCGCGGCAAGGGGGAGACGGTCGGTGAACTGGAGGGCCTGGTACGCGCCCTGCTCGACCACGCGGTGACCCTCGACGTACCGGGCGCCACGGTCGACGTGGTCGGCACGGGCGGCGACGGCGCCCGCACGGTCAACATCTCCACCATGTCGGCGATCGTCGCCGCCGGCGCGGGAGCCCGGGTCGTCAAGCACGGCAACCGGGCTTCGAGTTCGGCCTCCGGCTCGGCGGACGTACTGGAGGCGCTCGGGGTCACCCTGCGTCTGCCGCCGGCCCGGGTCGCGGCACTGGTGGAGGAGGCGGGGATCACCTTCTGCTTCGCCCCCGACTTCCACCCCTCCATGCGGCACGCCTCGCCGGTGCGCAGGCAGCTGGGGATCCCGACCGTCTTCAACGCGCTCGGGCCGCTGACCAACCCGGCCCGGCCGACCGCCCAGGCGGTCGGGGTGGCCGACGCGCGGCTGCTCCCGCTCATCGCGGGGGTACTGGCCCGCAGGGGCACGAGCGCCCTGGTGTTCCGCGGGGACGACGGGCTCGACGAGCTCAGCGTCAGCAGCACATCGACGGTGCTGAGCGTCGAGGGGGGAAGGGTCCGGGAGGAATCCTTCGACCCCCGCGACCTCGGCATCGCGTTCGCCCCGGCCGACGCCCTGCGCGGCGCCGACGCCGCGCACAACGCGGGGGTGGCCCGGCGGCTGTTCGCCGGCGGGGAGCGGGGCCCGGTCCGCGACGCGGTGCTGCTCTCGGCCGGGGCCGCGCTGGCCGCCGCCGAGCCGGCGCGCGGG
>NZ_JBGWAB010000063.1:0-42785 GCF_041862025.1 Streptomyces sp. AB3(2024) | reverse complement strand
TCGCCCTGCCCGCCACCCGGGCCGAGCACGCGGCCCGTCCCGCCGCGGACGCCGCCGCCACGCCCGCCGGGTCGGCGCGTACGACCGGCACCCCGGCCGCGCCCGTCCCCGCGGGCAGCGGCAGCGGCAGCCCGTCGGGCGCGGGCTACGGCACGACGAACACCGCGCCGACCCTCGCGACCTGGCGAGCGGCCCGCGCCGCACAGACACCGGCCGAGAACGACGCGTGGGGATCCATGGGCACCGGAGCCTGGCTCGACGCCAACACCCACCCCGACCAGGACTTCTCCCTCAGCTTCCACCAGCCCCGCGGGGAGGTGTACATCACCTCCGGCGGCCGGGAACTCGACTTCGGGGCGATCCACGAGGTCGCCAGGACCGCCTGCCTGGGGCTGCGGGACCTCCGTACCGCCTACCCGGACCTCCCGTACCGCACCTACGTGATCGTCGACACCGGGCACAGGGGAGGCCCCGCCGTCGTCTGGGCCGACGACTTCCGCGCCAACACCGCCTGCTCGACGTCCGTGACCGACCGCACCACCGCCCCCGGCGCAGGGCAGGCGGCCGGCTGGTACCCCGACGCGGGAGGCCTCGCCGCCGCGCAGGTGCCCTCCCGCGACCCGGACGAGATCCGCGTCGCCGACCGGATCGCGACGTCGATCATCCGGGCGTGGAGCGGCAACAGCTCCGACCACGGTTACTACCGGCTCAGCCACGACAACCTGAGCGTCGGGTTCGACCCCGAGAAGCGGGTGATGTACGTGTGGGCAGCCAAACCCGCATGGGACGGGACCACCCGGGGCGAGTGGGCGCACCAGGCGGCACAGCAGTCCTGCACGCAACTGGCCGCCGCATCCGCGGATTCACCGAACTGGCCCTACACGAGGTACGCAGTACTGATCGAGGACCCCACCGCCGGAGACGAGTTCCTGCTCTGGGGCTCCTCCGGAGCCTGCGAGGCCTGACGACCCGCACGGCGCCACCGGCCGGACACGACGGAAGGACCCCCGCCCGGTGGGCGGGGGTCCTTCCGTTCCGCTCCGCTAGCGCAGGTGCGAGGTGTCGTTCAGGAGGCGGACCGAGGCGTTGCCGTCGGCGTAGTAGGCGACCGCCGACAGGGAGGCCGCGGACAGCTCCATCTTGAACAGGGACTCCGGCGGCGCGCCCAGCGCGAGGCGGACCAGCGTCTTGACCGGGGTCACGTGGGTCACCAGCAGCACGGTGCGGCCCGCGTGGGCGGACAGCAGCCGGTCACGGGCCGCCGAGACGCGGCGGGTGACGGCCGTGAAGCTCTCGCCGCCACCGGTCGGGGCCGCCTTCGAGGAGTCCAGCCAGGCCTGGAGGTCGTCCGGGAAGCGCTCGCGCACCTCGGCGAAGGTCAGGCCCTCCCAGGCTCCGAAGTCCGTCTCGCGCAGGCCCTCCTCGACCGTGACCGGCAGCCCGAGGCGGTCGGCGACGGCCTGGGCGGTCTCCCGGCAGCGGCGCAGCGGGGAGCTGACGACGGCCTGTACGGTGCCCCGCGCGGCCAGCGCCTCGGCGACGGCCGCGGCCTGGCGGCGGCCTGCCGGGGACAGCTCCGGGTCGGTGCCGCCGCTGCCGGAGAAGCGCTTCTGCGGGGTGAGGGCGGTCTCGCCGTGCCGCAGCAGCACGAAGGTGGCGGGCGCGCCCATGTCGGGCCCCCATCCGGTGCCGGTGCCGGTGCCGGTCGTGGCGCCCGTGCCGGTCGTGGCGCCGGTGCCGGCGGCGGGCTCGGGGGCCCCGGCCGCGCCGAACAGCGTGTCGGTGTCGCGCGCCACCACGGAGGCGGCGCGGACGGAGTCGGCCTCCGCGGAGGTGCCGGCGTCGCCGAACAGGGTGTCCGCCCCGGCCGTCGCGGCCCCGGCCGCGCGGGTTCCCGTGGCACCGCCGGAGGCCATCGCGGCGCGGACGGCCGCCGCGCCCTTCGTCGCGTCGCCGGGGGGACCGGACGGCGGGGCGGCGGCGAAGGCCGTGGAGCGGGACGGTTCCCACTGCGCTCCGCGCTTGCCCGCGTCCATCGCCTCGTTGGCGAGCCGGTCGGCGTGCTTGTTGCGCTCGCGCGGGATCCACTCGTAGGTGACCTGCGCGCGCGGAAGGACCTTCGCGGCCTGTGCCGCGAGCGGCTTCATGTCGGGGTGCTTGATCTTCCAGCGGCCCGACATCTGCTCGACGACGAGCTTGGAGTCCATCCGGACCAGGACCGTCGCGTCCGGCGCCAGCTCACGCGCCGCCTCGAGGCCGGCGATCAGGCCCTTGTACTCGGCGACGTTGTTCGTCGCGACGCCGATGAACTCGGCGCGTTCGGCCAGGGTCTCCCCCGTCGCCGGGTCGAGGACGACCGCGCCGTAGCCGGCGGGACCCGGGTTGCCCCGGGAACCGCCGTCCGCCTCCACGACGAAACGCGGCATCAGATGCCCGAGTCCGCCGCACGGACCAGGATGCGGCCGCAGTTCTCGTGCCGGACGACCTGGTCGCGGGCCGCGGCCTTGATCTCGTTGACCTCGGCCAGGTCCAGCTCCAGGCGGCAGCCCTCGCAGCGGCGCTGGTACAGGCGGGCCGCGCCGACGCCGCCCTGTTTGACGCGGATCTTCTCGTACAGGGCCATCAGGTCGGACGGCATGGAGCCGACGATGACCTCGCGGTCCTTGCCGATCTTCGCGACCTCGGTGTCGATCTCGCCGGTGGCGGCGTCGCGGCGCGCGGTGGCGTCGACGAGCTTGGCCTCCAGGGCGGCGACCCGCTCCTTCAGCTCGGTGACGCGCTCCTGCGCTGCCTCCAGGCGCTCCATGACCTCCAGGACCACGTCCTCCAGGTCACCCTGGCGCTTGGCGAGGGAGACGACCTCGCTCTGGAGGTTCGCCAGGTCCCGGGCCGAGATGCCGACGCCGGTGTCCAGGCGCTGCTGGTCGCGGGCCGCACGCTGACGGACCTGGTCGACGTCCTGCTCCGCCTTGGTCTGCTCGCGGGCGGCGTCGCTGGCCTGGGTCTGCGCGGCGACGAGCAGGTCGCGCTGCTGGCTGAGGTCCTTGGTCAGGGAGTCGACCTCGGTGTGCTCCGGGAGCGACTTGCGCTTGTGGGCGAGCTGAGACAGCCGCACGTCCAGGGCCTGGACGTCGAGAAGTCGGATCTGGTCGGCGGGCTCGGCGTTCAGTTGGGGGCTCCAGAGGTAGAGGGGGAGGTGACGGACGGCGCGTGCGCCGTCCACGGGTCGGTGACCGTGCGCGAGACGTGGGTCCGCAGACCCCAGCCGTGGCGCTCGGAGATCGCGTCGAGCTGCGCGGCGGCCTGCTCGCACCAGGGCCACTCGGTGGCCCAGTGGGCGGCGTCGACGAGGGCCAGCGGGCTCTGCTCGCGGGCCTCGGACGCCGGGTGGTGGCGCAGGTCGGCGGTGAGGAAGGCGTCCACGCCGGCGGCGCGGACCTGCTCGAAGAGGCTGTCGCCGGAGCCGCCGCTGACGGCGACGGTACGGATCAGCGCGTCCGGGTCGCCCGCGGCGCGGATGCCCTGCGCGGTCGACGGCAGCCGGGAAGCGGCGCGGGCCGCGAACTCGCGGAGGGTCTCGGGGTGGTCCAGCTCGCAGATCCGGCCCAGGCCCCGGCGGCCGGCCGGGTCGGTGGGGTCGGGCACGAGCGGGCCGGTGACGCGCAGGTCGAGGGCGCCGGCGAGGGCGTCGGAGACACCGGGGTCGGCGGTGTCGGCGTTGGTGTGGGCGACGTGCAGCGCGATGTCGTTCTTGATCAGCGTGTGCACGGCGCGGCCCTTGAAGGTGCCCGCCTCGACGGTGGTGGTGCCGCGCAGGTAGAGGGGGTGGTGGGTGACGAGCAGGTCGGCGCCCAGCTCCACCGCCTCGTCGACGATGTCCTGTACGGGGTCGACGGCGAAGAGCACCCGGGTGACCTCGGCATCGGGGTCGCCGCAGACGGTGCCGACGGCGTCCCACTGCTCGGCCCGCGAGGGGGGCCAGAGAGCGTCCAGCGCGGCGATGACTTCAGAGAGGCGAGGCACAGGCCAAGGTTACCGTTCCTTTTTTACGGGCTCCCTCGCCTCCGGGGCGCCGGATGCCTGGCTCACGGCACCGCGCGTCCTCGGAAACCGCTCGTTCCTCGCGGTTTCCCGCGGGCGCTGTGCACTGTTCCCCCGGCGCACCCCTTCGGCTCGGGAGCCCGGTGCGGGCTGCGGGGGAAGAAGGGGCGGTGGCGGTGTTCGGGCGGGGTGGGCCGCCCTCTGACCCCAAACGCCCCGATATGGAACAGCACAGCCGCGCCCCCCGCCACCGGCGAATCGCCTCGTGGCCACCCGTACGTGTGAAGCCCGCCGAGTCGTGCGCGACCCCGGGGGCCTCGAAAACTAGCTTCCTCATCCGGAGGTGACGGCCCGGATGACTGTCTGTGCCATCGAGATCACGACGCCCGCCCCGTTCACGATCGCCGCCGACGGGGCGTATGCCGCGCGGCTGGCCGGGGAGGGGCAGGCGCGCTACCCGGAGCGCTGGACGCTGGGGGGACCCGAGCCGTACGCGGTGCCATTGCCGCTCGCGCAGCCTGAGGAGGCCGACAGCGAAGTGCTGGCGCTGACCGACGGGCGGGTGCTGATCCACCGCCGGGTCGCCGACCGGCACGCGTTCGCGCTGCTCTACCCGTCGGGCGCCGCGACCGGGCCGCGCACGGGGGAGCTCCAGCTCGGCGCGGTGCCCGCCGAGGAGGGCGTACGGGTCCGCCTGCTGCCGCCCTCCCCCGACGGACACGGGGCCTACGCCCTGGCGGTGGGGCCGGCTCAGAGCACCGTCTGGCAGGTCGCCGGTGCCCCCGGCGGGCCGCGCCGGGCCGCCGTGCTGCCGGGGCGCTGCTCCGGCGGGGTGTGGCTGGACCGGGTCGGCCGCCTGCTGTCCCTGGACCGGGAGCTGGACGGCCGGACCAAGGCCGTCGCCGTGGACCTGGAGCGGGGCGGCGAGGTCAGCCCGCTGCTCCAGATCGCCGAGGACAGCGACGACCGGCTCCTGCTCGCAGCACCCGACAGCGGGCTGCTGCTGATCCGCTCCGACGCCCCGGGCGAACCCCGGCTCGGCTGGGGGGTGCTGGGCAGTGCCCGCCCGGTCCGCTTCCCGGAGTGCCTGCGCATCGCGGACGCGCACCCCTTCGCCGTGCAGCCGGGCCAGGCCCTGATGCCGGAGACCTGCGGGGTCGCGCTGCGGGTCGGCGAGGCGGAGCTCGTGCTGTGGCGGCCGGCCGACCGCGGCGTCTTCCGGCTCGGCGCCCCGGTGGGCTGGCTCGGCACCGGCCTGTGGACCCCGCAGGGCCGCCTGCACCTCCCGTACGCCACCCCGGAGGTCCCCTGCGGGATCGTCGGCATCGGCCAGCCCGCACCCCCGCCCCCACCGGTCCGCCTGGACCCTCCACCGGCCCCGCCCCTGCGCCCGGTCCCCCTCCAGCAGGCCCCGCTGAGCTGAGCCCGGGGCGCGCGCGTACGGGCACAATGGCCGCGTGGGCAGCCAGATCGACATCTTCAGACTCTTCGGTTACCGGCCGTGCGGGCAGGACCTGCTGGTGCGCGTGGTCCGGCCCGCCGCCGCGAACGCCGATCAAGGGGCGCTGGACGCCGCCGACGCGGTCGCCGACTCGGCGACGCGGCGGCTCACCACCCGGTGGGAGCAGGGGCACCTGCGGTCCGGGTGCCCCCACCCGCACACGGCGAGCCTGGTCGCCGAGATGCAGGAGGCGCCCGTGGGGGAGGAGCTGTACGGCCCGGGCCGACGTCGGCTCTGGGTGTGGGTGGCGCGCACGAAGTACGGCGCGCCGTGGACGGTCCTCGGGACCGCACCGACCGAAGCCGAGTTCTGGGAGGAGGTCCGGGACGACCCGGACCTCCTCGGTCTCGGCCCCCTGGCACCCGCCGAACTGCGCCGGGTGTGTTTCCTCACCGACGGGGACGACACGCCCCCGCCGGCCTAGCCGTGCTTGAGGCCCAGGACCTCGGCGGCCGCGAAGGTCTCGTTCGGCGGGCGGGAGTCGTAGTGCGGGGTGAGGAGCCCGTCGAGTTCCTCGTAGGAGAAGGACTCCTTGGCGGTGTCGAACTTGGCCGCCACCCTGGGGCGTTCCATCACGACCACGATCCCGCCGTGCACGACGAACAGCTGCCCGTTGGCCTTCGCCGAGGCCGGCGAGGCCAGGTAGCCGACCAGCGGGGCGACGTGCTCGGGGGCGAGGGCGTCGAGTTTGCCCTCCTCCGGCTCCTGGAAGCCCGCGAAGACGTCCTCGGTCATCCGGGTGCGGGCGCGCGGGCAGATGGCGTTGGCCGTCACCCCGTACTTGGCCAGGGCCAGGGCGGTCGAGGTGGTCAGGCCCACGATGCCGCCCTTGGCGGCCGCGTAGTTGGGCTGGCCCGCCGAGCCGCCGAGGAAGGCCTCGGAGGAAGTGTTGACGATCCGGCCGTAGACCGGGCCGCCCGCCGCCTTGGAGCGTTCCCGCCAGTGCGCGGCGGCGAAGTGGGTGGTGTTGAAGTGACCCTTGAGGTGGACCCGGATCACCGAGTCCCACTCCTCCTCCGACATGGAGAAGATCATCCGGTCCCGCAGGATGCCCGCGTTGTTGACGAGGACGTCCAGCTTGCCGAACCGGGAGACGGCCAGTTCCACCAGGTCCCGGGCCTGCTCGAAGTCGGCCACGTCACCGAGGTGCGCCACCGCCGATCCGCCCGCCGCACGGATCTCGGCGGCCACCTCCTCGGCCGGGGCGGCGGACGCATCGCCCGAGCCGTCCCGGCCGCTCTGGCCGAAGTCGTTGACGACCACGCTCGCGCCGAGGCGGGCCAGTTCGATCGCCTCGGCCCGGCCGAGCCCGCGGCCGGCGCCGGTGACGACGGCGCTGAGCCCCTCAAGTGGCAGTGACATCTACCGGATTCCTCTCAGAGCGGGTCAGAGTTCGATGCAGGTGCGCAGCGCGACGCCGGTGCGCATCTGGTCGAGGGCGTCGTTGATCTCGGTGAGGTGGACCCGGTGGGTGATCAGGCTCTCCAGATCGACCCGGCCGGCCCGCCACAGGGCGATGGTGCGCTCGTAGGAGCGGAGCACGTCCCCGCCCCCGTACATCGACGGCAGGATCTTCTTCTCGTCGAAGAACAGCGAGAACATGTCGACCTGGAAGGTGTCGTCGAGGGCGCCCGCACCGACGATGACGACACTGCCGCCGCGGCGGGTCGCCTTGTAGGCGGTCTGCGCGGTGGCGGACTTGCCGACGACCTCGAAGACGTAGTCGAAGCCCTCCCCGGAGGTGATCCGGCTCTTGGCGTCGTCCAGGGCCTCGGGGGCCACGGCCTCCGTCGCGCCGAAGCGCAGGGCCGCCTCGCGCCGGGAGGCGACGGGGTCGACGGCGATGATCTGGGCGGCGCCCTGGAGCCTGGCGCCCTGGATGACGGAGATGCCGACGCCGCCGCAGCCGATGACGGCGACCGAGGAACCGGCCTCCACCTTGGCGGTGTTGACGGCGGCGCCCAGCCCGGTGGTGACGCCGCAGCCGATGAGGGCGGCGATGTCGAAGGGCACGTCGTCGGGGATCGGGACGGCGCACTTGGCGTCGACGACGAGCTCCTCGGCGAAGGTGCCGGTGGCGGCGAAACCGAAGACGTCCCCGCCCGCGCGCCGGAAGTTGGGGGTGCCCGCGTTGACGAGGCTCTCCAGACAGAGGTGGCCCTGCCCGCGCTTGCAGGCCGCGCAGTGCCCGCAGGGCGGCAGCCAGCAGACCAGGACCCGGTCGCCCTGCTTGAGGTGGGTGACCCCGTCGCCCACGTCGGCGATCACCCCGGAGCCCTCGTGGCCGGGGATGAAGGGGGCCGGCTGCGGCAGCACGCCGCTCATCGCGGAGAGGTCGGAGTGGCACAGGCCGGTGGCCCTGATGCGGATCTTCACCTTGCCGGGGCCCAGGCCCACGGCCTCCATGTCGTCGACGACCTCCAGCTTGTCCTGGCCTATCTCGCTCTGCAGTGCTGCGCGCACGGTGCGGCTCCTTCTGTGGTCGCAGGTCTGACTGTCTTACGCGTGTTCGACGACGGTGTCGGCGAGGACCGGGGCGTCGTCCCGGTCGACGGCGGTGACCGAGACCAGGACCCGGCCGGTCTCCTGCCACATCCGGATGCGCAGCGTCTCGCCGGGGAAGACGATCCCGGCGAAGCGCGTGCGGTAGGCGCGGACCCGGGAGACATCACCGCCGAGGACGGTGTCGACGACGGCCTTGAGGGTCATCCCGTACGAGCACAGGCCGTGCAGGATCGGCCGGTCGAAGCCGGCCAGCTTGGCGAACTCCGGGTCGGCGTGCAGGGGGTTCCAGTCCCCGGAGAGCCGGTAGAGCAGGGCCTGCTCCTCGCGGATGGTGCGCTCCTCGGTGCGGTCGGGGGCCCGCTCGGGCTGCTCGGTCCTGACGGAGGGCCCGCGCTCGCCGCCGAAGCCGCCTTCTCCCCGGACGAAGAGCTGCGCGTCGCTGGTCCACAGCGGCCCGTCGGCGTCCGCGACCTCGGAGCGCAGCACGATCACGGCCGCCTTGCCCTTGTCGTGGACGGCGGCGACCTTGGAGGTGGAGGTGGCCCGCCCCTTGACGGGGATCGGGCGGTGCAGCTCGATGGAGTGCCCGCCGTGCAGGACGGCGGCGAGGTTCACGTCGATGCCGGGGGCCGCGAGGCCGCCCAGCATGGCCATGCCGGCGCCCGCGACGGTCGCGAAGCTGGGCAGCACGTGGAGCTTGGACTCCAGGGTGTAGCGCAGCTCGTCGGGGTCGGTGGCCGGGAGCCCGGCACCGAGGCCGAGGTGGTAGAGCTGGATGTCCTTGTGGTCCCAGCCGATGTCCCCCTGGCGGGGTTCGGCGGCGAGGGCCTTGGCGGCATCGATCGGCATGGGGATGCTGCTCCCTGGGTCGGGGCGCCGCGGCCTGCGCGAGCACCGCTGCCTTGGAAGACCTCGGCGCGGCCGTCCGCACCGTCAGCCGCACCGAGGTCGTACGCGGAACCGTTCTAGAACGCGTTCTAGCGCCGGTTGAAGGAATGTATAACGCACGCCCGATCACTTGGGAAGACTCCTGACTTCACGTCAGATCGGGTGGCCCAGTGGCGTGTTGCCCCCTGCCCCAGGTGGGGGGCGTTACGCTGCGCCGGTGGACGAAATGCCCGTGACGCACCGGCCCGCCCGCTCCCTGCGCGTCCTGCTCGACCCGCCGAACCCGGCCCTCGCGGTCCATTTGAGCCTCCAGCCGGACATCGAGGTGGTCACCTCCGCGACGGCCCGGCCGGCGGTGGCGCTGGTGGAGGACCTCGCCTCGGTGACGGCCCTGCTGGAGGACGATCCGCAGTGCCGGGTCCTGGTCGCCACGGGCTCGGCGCACCCCGGGCTGAGGGAGGCGGTCCTGGCGGCGGGCGCGGCGGGGCTGGTCCTGCGGGACGGCCCGGTCGCGGAGCTGGCGGAGTGCATGCGCCGCGCGGCCACGGGCGAGACGGTGGTGGACCCGGCCCTCGCGGGCCCGTAGCACGGCGTGCGGAAGCCCTCCGCCGGCGGCGCGGAGGGCTTCGTACGGAGGACTCCGGTGCGCGGGACGTCCCTACCGCGCCGGGGCGGTCCAGTCGTCGACCGTCCGCGAGGGGTCCAGCGCCACGGGCAGCTTCTCCAGCCCCCGGAAGGCCGGGAACGGCCCCTTGAGCCAGTCCCCGGCGTCGGAGTCCGGGAGCGCCAGGACCATGTCGGGGAAGCGGTCGAGCAGCGCGGTGAGGCAGATCTCCAGCTCCAGCCGGGCCAGCGGGGCGCCCAGGCAGAAGTGGGGGCCGAAGCCGAAGCCGAGGTGTTCGCGCTGGAGGTGTTCGCGGGTGATGTCCAGGGTGTCCGGCGCGGGGAACTTCTCCGGGTCGCGATTGGCGGCGGTCAGGGCGATCTGCACGATCGCGCCCTGCGGAATGAGCGTTCCGCCGATTTCCACGTCCTCCAGCGCGTACCGGAAGGTGGAGGTTTCCACGGAGCCTTCGTAGCGCAGGAGTTCTTCGATGGCCTGCGGCAGGAGTTCGCGGTTCTCCTGCAGCGCCCTCAGCTGTTCGGGGTGGGTGAGCAGGTTGAAGACGGAATTGCCGATCTGCAGGGTGGTCGTCTTGTGCCCGGCGAAGAGCAGCACCCAGATCATCGAGACGAGTTCGTCGTCGGTCAGCGGTTCTTCCTCGTGCCGCGTCTGCACCAGGACCGTCAGGAAGTCGTCCGTGGGATTCGCGCGGGTGCACCGGATGTGTTCGGTGAAGTAGTCCCGCAGCCAGTGCTCGGCCTCGACGAGGTCTTCCTTCATGTCCCTGCTGAACCGGGAGCGCGTCACGACCGAGAACCACTTCAGGACCTCGGTGCGCTCGACCCCGACGATACCGAGCAGCTCGCAGATGACCATGACGGGCAGCGGCAGCGCGAAGGACTTCATCAGGTCGACGGGCTCGTCCGTCGGGCACCGGTCCAGGAGCTCGTTCGCGAGCTCCTCGATGTGCGGGCGCAGGTCCTTGACGTGGCGCGGGGTGAACGCGGTCTTCGCGATGTGGCGCAGCCGGGTGTGCCGGGGCGGGTCCGCGAAGAGGAGGTTGTCGTCGAGCGTCTCGCAGGCGTCCCCGAAGAGCGCGTGGTAGAGGTCGATGGCCTCGTGCATGTCCTTGCCGATGCGGGGATCGGCGAGGGCCGCGTGGGCGTCCTCGTAGCGGGTGATGAGGTACGTGTCCACCCCGTGGCGGGGGGCGAGCCGGGCGACGGGGGCCTGTTCGCGCAGGACCTTGTAGACCGGATGGGGGCACTGCCGGTATTCCGGCGTACTCAGTGTCGCCGCCTTCACCGCTTCGCCCAGCGCGAGGCCGTCGTTCACCGCCGCAGTCGGTTCAGTCGTCACGCGCAGAAACCTTTCGCATTTCCCGGAACGGACAGTCGGCTCCTTTCCCCGGGCGCGTCGTGGACGAAACCGCATTGACCCGTTCGGAGCCTAAAGCTCCCTCCCGTGAATGTCCGGCGGAAAGCGGCCAGAGCCCGCCCTAGGGTGTGCCGTGATCCCCTTTTCGCGCCCGATGGACCCGTTGAACCCGATGAAAGGGAATGCGCGCATGCCGGAATACGGAGCGGTCGGTATCACCGTCGGCGGAACGGCACGGCCGGACGCGGCGGACCCGGCGGGCGGTGAGGACGACGGCAGCCGGGCCGTGATCGACGTCCACCACCACTTCTGCCCGCCCGCCTGGCGCGAGTGGGCCGAGCGGCGGGGGCTGGTGAACCCGAAGGCGATGGCGCCGTGGGCGCGCTGGGACGCGGAGACCGCGCTGGGGCTGATGGACCGGGCGGGGATCGCCACCGCCGTGCTCAAGCCGATGATGTACGCCCGCTACGAGAACTCCGCGCAGCTGCGCGAGGCGACGACGGTGACCCTGCGGGCGGCGGTGGAGGTCGTCGAGGCGCATCCGGGGCGGTTCGTCTTCCACACCCCGCTGTTCCTGGAGGACCCTGAGGTGTCCTCGTGGGCGCTGCGGTACGGCCTGGACGAGCTGGGCGCGGTCGGGGTGAACGTGACCGCCAACCACGGCGGCGTCTACCTCGGCGACCCCTCCTACGACGCGATCTTCGCCGAACTCGACGAGCGGTCGGCGGTCGTCGACACCCACCCGCACAACCTGCCCGGCGGCCCGCCCGGAGCCCCGCCCGGCGCGCCGACCGTGCCGGGGCTGCCGAACTTCCTGTGCGACTTCCTCCTCGACACCACCCGCGCCGCCGCGAACATGATCCGCAACCGGACGCTGGACCGCTTCCCGAACCTGTCGGTGATCCTGCCGCACGGGGGCGGTTTCCTCCCGCACATCGCGGCCCGGCTGGAGGCCTTCGCGCACTCCTTCGACCCGCCGGTGGAACCCGCCGCCGTACGGGACCACCTGCACCGCTTCTACTACGACACCGCCGGCCCCCTGTCCCCGGCGGGCACCCTGCTGGCCACGGTGTCCCCGGACCGGATCCTCTTCGGCAGCGACTGGCCGGCCTGCCCCGCCGCCGTGGTCACGGACGTCGCGGTGCCCGCGCTGGCCGCCGACCCGGCGTTCACCCCGGCGCTGCGCCGGGCCGTGAACCGGGAGAACGCGCTGCGCCTGATGCCGGCCCTGGCGCACGTCTGACACGCCGCCCCTGCGGGACCCCCTCACCGCCCCGCCCGCCCCGCCCGCTCGCCGGGGCGGGCGGGGGCAGAGCCGGGCGGGGCCGCGGGCCGGGCCCGTCAGCGGCGCAGCAGGGTGACCACCGCCGCACCGCCCAGCCCGATGTTGTGCGCCAGCCCGACCCCGGCTCCGGGGACCTGCCGGGGCCCGGCCTCGCCGCGCAGCTGCCAGACCAGCTCGGCGGCCTGCGCGAGGCCCGTGGCGCCCAGCGGGTGCCCCTTGGAGATCAGACCGCCCGACGGGTTGACGACCCAGCGGCCGCCGTAGGTGGTGGCACCGCTCTCGACGAGCGTGCCGGAGGCCCCGTCGGCGCACATGCCGAGTGCCTCGTAGGTGAGGAGTTCGTTGACGGAGAAGCAGTCGTGCAGCTCGATGACGTCGACGTCCTCGATGCCGAGACCGGAGGCCTCGTAGACCTGCCGGGCCGCGGCGGCGGTCATGGGCTTGCCGACGACGTCGATGCAGGAGCCGCCGAAGCTGTCCGCGGTGTCGGTGGTCATGGCCTGGGCGACGATCTCCACCGCCCTGTCGTGCAGCCCGTGCCGGACGACGAACCGCTCCGAGACGACCAGGGCGGCCGCCGCGCCGTCCGAGGTGGGCGAGCACTGGAGTTTGGTCAGCGGGTCGTGGATGGTCTTCGCGGCGAGGATCTCCTCCACCGTGTACACGTCCTGGAACTGGGCGTTCGGGTTGTTGGCGGAGTGCCGGTGGTTCTTGGCGCCCACCGCCGCGAGCTGCGCGGCCGTGGTCCCGTAGCGCTCCATGTGCTCACGGGCGGCGTTCCCGAAGATCTGCGCGGTGGGCGGGGACATCTCGAAGCCGTGCCCGGCCGCCATGATCCCGTAGTGACGGGCGACCGGGGACGTCTTGAAGTCCCCGCCGTCGGCGCCGCCGCCGAGGGCGCCGCGCTTCATCTTCTCGAAGCCCACGGCGAGGACGCAGTCGTTGATCCCGCCCTGCACGAACTGCCGGGCCATCATCAGGGCCGTGGAGCCGGTGGCGCAGTTGTTGTTGACGTTGTAGACGGGCACCCCGGTCAGGCCCAGTTCGTACGCGGCCCGCTGGCCCGCGGTGGAGGCCTGGAAGCAGTAGCCGACGGGCACCTGCTCGACGAGCCCGTAGTCCACGCCCGCGTCGGCCAGCGCCGCCGCGCCGGCCTCCCGCACCATGTCCCAGTACTGCCAGTCGCGCGATTCCGGCTTCTCGAACTTCGTCATGCCGACGCCGACGATGTAGGCCTTCATGTGGTGCCTTCCCTTCCCCTTCAGTCCCGCGGGAGGCCGAGGATGCGCTCGGCGACGACGTTGAGCTGGACCTGTGTGGTGCCCCCGGCGATGGTCAGGCAGCGGGACATGAGCATGCCGTGCACGGCCCGCTCCCCCGCCCCCTCCCGCACCGCGCCCGCCGGGCCCAGCAGTTCGAGCGCGAGCTCGGCGGTCCGCTGCTGGTGGGGGGTCTGGACGAGTTTGCGTACGGACGCGCCCGCGCCGGGCTCCAGCCCGGACACCTGCTGGAGGGTGGTGCGCAGGCCGATGCAGGCGAGGGCGTGCGCCTCGGCGGCCAGGGCGCCGATCCGGGCCCGGTAGGAGCCGTCGAGGTCGGCGGCGCGGGCGAGGAGCGCCTCCAGGCCGGTGTCGAAGGTCATCTGGTCGGCCATGTGGACGCGTTCGTTGCCGAGGGTGTTGCGGGCGACCTTCCAGCCCTCGTCCGGGGCTCCGACGAGCGCGTCCGCGGGCAGGAGGACGTCGTCGAAGTACACCTCGTTGAAGAGGGCCTCGCCGGTGATCTCCTTCAGGGGGCGGACGTCGATGCCGGGGGTGTTCTTCATGTCGACGACGAAGTAGCCGAGGCCCTTGTGCTTGGGGGCGGCCGGATCGGTGCGGGCGAGGAGGATCCCGAAGTCGGCGGTGTGCGCGGAACTCGTCCACACCTTCTGTCCGTTGACCCTCCAGGAGCCGTCCTCCAGCCGTTCGGCCCGCGTGCGCAGGGAGGCCAGGTCGGATCCGGCGCCCGGCTCGGAGAAGAGCTGGCACCAGGTCGTGTCCCCGCGCAGCGTGGACACGACGTGGGCCTCGCGCTGCGCGTCGGTCCCGTAGGCGAGCAGTGAGGGCACGACCCAGGTGGCGATGCCGAGGTCGCAGAGCGCGACGCCCGCCGCCTTCAGTTCCTGCTGTACGACGAGCTGTTGGAGGGGTCCGGCGCCGAGACCGTAGGGGCGGGGCAGGTACGGGGCCGCGTAGCCGGTCGGGGCGAGGGCCCGGCGGGCGGCGGCCGGGCCGAGGCCGTGCGCGTCCCGGGCGGCGGCGCGGGCGCCCTCCCGGTACGCCTCGGCGGCCTCGGGCAGCTCCAGCCGCAGCTCGCGGCGCGCACCGTCCGCGGCGAGGCCGACGGCCCGGATGCGGTGACCGTCGCCGGGGCCCAGGAGCTGACGGGCGACGAGGGCCCGGCGCAGGTGGATGTGGGCGTCGTGTTCCCAGGTGAAGCCGATGCCGCCGAGGATCTGGATGCAGTCCTTGGCGCAGGAGTAGGAGGCGTCGAGGGCGGTCCCGGCTGCGAGCGCGGCCACCAGGGAACGCACCCGGGGGCTCTCGTCCGCGCTGTTCGCCGCGTCCCAGGCGAGGGCGCGGGCCTGCTCCAGGCGGACCAGCATGTCGGCGCACAGGTGCTTGACGCCCTGGAACCGTCCGATGGGCCTCCCGAACTGCTCGCGCACCTTCGCGTACTCGGCGGCCGTGTGCACGGCCCAGGCGGCGGTGCCGCAGGCGTCGGCGGCGAACAGGACGCAGGCCAGGTCCCGGACCAGGTCCGCGTCCAGCTCCAGGAGCCGGCCGGCCGGGACGAGGACCCCGCGCGCCCGCACCTCGGCGGTGGGCCGGGTCGGATCGGCGCCCTCGTGGGTACGGACGTCCAGCGCGGCGGCGTCCACGGCGAACCACCGGGTGCCGACCCCGGCCCCGGCCTCGGCCCCGGCCCCGGCCTCGGCGGCGACCAGTACGAGGTCGGCCTCGCCCGCGCCCAGCACGGGCGGCGCGAGCCCGTCCAGCAGGTACCCGCCCTCCTCGACGGCGACGGCGGTGACGCCGCCGGGCCCCAGGGCGACCGCCCCGACCCGGCCGTCGAGCGGCTCGGCCCCGGCCCGGTCCAGGAGTACGGAGGCCAGCGCGCTCGGCAGGAACGCCCCGGGCAGCGCCCCCCGGGCGGCCTCCTCCACCACGACGGCCAGATCCAGCAGGGTCCCGCCCTCCAGGTGCGGCGCCAGCAGTCCGGCCGCCGCGAGCCCGTCCCAGTAGCCGGGCCGCTCCCCGGTCCGCGGCGGGGTGTCGAGCAGCTTGCGCACCTCCTCGGGCGGCACGGCCCGCCCCACCCAGCCGCGCACGGCGTCGGCCAACTCCCGCTGCTCTTGCGTGATTCCGATGCCCATGCGCGGCAGACTAGAACACGTTCCAATCTGACGGAAGGTCAGGTGACGGTGTTCTTCGGCGCCTCCTCCGGGGTCGCCGCGACAGGTTCCGCCCCGGTGGCCCCGACCTGGCAGAATTCCGGGACGGGGACGACCTCGAAGGTGGGGAAGATGACTTTTCTGGTACTGCTCGGCGTCCTGGTGATCGCCGTCGGCGGGTGCGTGTGCGTGGTGTGGGCATCGCGCGGCGGACCCGGCTGGGTCCGCGCCGTGGCGGCCGTGACCCTCGGCGCGGGCGAACTGCTGCGCCGCTCCGCGAAGCGCCGCCGCCGGCTCGGCGGAAGCGGGAACAACGGCGGCGACGACAGCTAGCGCCGCGGCCGGAACCGGTCGGCCGGAACCGGTCGTCCGGCGCCGACCCGCCTGCACCATGGGCCACGAGTTCGTGAGAACGAAGCCCTGGAGGGGAACCGAGCCCCTACCCTCTTGTCATGTCATGCCCACATGGCACACGGCGGATTCACGGGGGCGCAATGGTCTCGGGAGCAGCCCGGTCGGGCGGCGGCACCGATCTGCCCGGGCGGGTCAGGGTACGGGAAGTGGTCCGCGAGGTCGTGGCGGATACCGCGCCGGCGGAGCTGGTCCTGGTCGACGGCCTGGCCCGGTTCGATGACGCGACGGCGGTACGCCGACTACGCCCACGG
Source organism: Streptomyces sp. AB3(2024) (assembly GCF_041862025.1). NCBI lineage: Bacteria > Bacillati > Actinomycetota > Actinomycetes > Kitasatosporales > Streptomycetaceae > Streptomyces > Streptomyces sp. AB3(2024). Next base: position 26,483 of record NZ_JBGWAB010000063.1, on the reverse strand, counting down.
GGCGGGCGGCGGGAGCCGCTCGGATTCGGCCTGGGTGAGATCGCGGCACTGGTGACACCCGTGGTGTGGCTCGTACTGGACCAGACCGCGAGGAAGTTCGCGGAGTCCGCAGCGGACGGCACGGTCACGGGCACCCGGGCCCTGCTCCGCAGGGTGTTGCGCAGGACTGCCGAACCACTGGTCGTTCCCCCACTGACCCCGGGACAACTCGCCCAGGTGCGCGAGCGCGTGCTGGAAAGCGCGTCCCACCGCGGTCTGACGGTGGAGTGTGCCGAGGCGGTCGCCGACGCGGTCGTGGCCAGGCTCGCGCTCGCGGTGGCCGGTCCGGCCCCCGAGAGGCCGGCCGGTCCGGCTGAGGACGACACTCCGGACGCGGGCTGAGGGCGATGGCCGACGAGCCCCTTCCCCTTCGGACGGAGCCGCAGGCACGGGCGATACCCGCCGGCACGACCATGCGGTTCGTGCTGCTGGTCGTCCTGATGCTCGCGAGCAGCAGCTCGATGCTGCCGACGGCGCTCACCGCCGCCGGGCTCAACGACGGCCCCCAGTGCCTGCTCGCGGCCGGAGTCGCCACCGGCAGGACGCCCCCCGCCGAAGTCCTCCACAGCGCCGCCTATCGGGCCTGCATCGCCGAGCACGGGCCGGTGCCCTGGTGGGTGGCGCCGACGGTGCCGGTCGCCCTGCTGCTCCTGGCCTGCGGGCTCTTCTTCGCCCTTCCGGCCTGGAGGTCGCGCCGCAGCCGGGCCGTCCCGCTGGCAGTGGTCGATCACGACAGCCGGATCCTGCGCCAACTGGAGCAGTTGGCGCAGGTCGCCGGGCTGAAGCGCGTGCCCCGTGTCGTGGTGGATCCGTTCGCCGCCTCGACCGGCGCCGCGGTGTTCGGCAGCGACCGTCGTCCGATCGTGCGCCTGCACGGTGGTCTCCTCACCCGACGGTCCTCGGCGCCGGAGGACTTCGAGGCGGTGCTCCTGCACGAGCTGGCCCACATCCGCAACGGTGATGTCACCCTCACCTACGCGACGGTCGCGCTGTGGCGGACGTTCATCGCCGCGGTACTCGTTCCCTACGCGGTGGGGTTCGGCATCCTCGTCTTCAACGCGTACGCCCCGGAGTCGCCGCCCTACGAGATCTCGCTGCCCGCGTGGCGGGCCCTCGTCCTCCCCCTGCTCATGACGGTGGTCATCTACCTGGCGCGGTCGGACGTGCTGCGCAGCCGGGAGCTGCATGCCGACCTCACCGCTGCCCGCTGGGGCGCGAACCCGCGCATCTGGGGTGCCGTCGCCCCGGCTCCGCCCGTGGGGGTGCTGCCCCGCGCACTGCGCTCGTTCACCGAGCTCTGGCACACGCACCCACGGTGGGACCTCCGGCGGGAGGCACTGGCCGACTCCACGGCGATGTTCGAGGTGCCCGCCCTGTTGATGTTCCTGACGGGGACCGCCGCCGCCCTGGTCAACAGCCAGCTGTGGCACTTCGTCGCCCACGCCGGCCTGGCAAGCCGGTGGGCGTGGAACCTGACGATCGCGCTCCTGCCCGCCACGCTGGTCACCGGGGTCGCGGGCACGGCCCTGTGGCGTTCGGTGGTCCACCGGCTGCTGACCGCGCGGCCCAGGCTCAACGGAGCCCGGGCGGGTCTGTGGCTCGGCGTCGGGATGGCGGTCGGTGAACTGTTCGGGAACCGGATCGCAGTCGACCGGTTGCTGCCCGGCGAACCGGTGATGGTGGTGCCCGTGGTGCTCGTGGGACTGGCGTTCGCCTGGTGGGTCACCCAGTGCTCCCACCTGTGGTTCACCGTCCGGCGCGGTCGCGCGATCCACCCGCCGATGGCGCTGGTCCTGGCAGGGGCGTGCCTGGCACTGTGCGCGTGGTTCTGGTGGTGGCAGGACTTCGGCGTGATCATCGCGAACATACCGGGGTTGCTGACCAACCCCCTCGGACCGGGAACCGAAGGCCTGCCGGTGGATCCGGCCGGTCAGTACGACGCGATCCTCAACGCGACCGCACGCGCGGTGCCGCTGCTGGGCACGACGGTCGCCGTCCCGCTCGCCCTGCCGGCGGTCGCCGTGCTGTGGGTGGTGCCGTTGACGGCCTGGGCGGTCCGCCGGGTGCCCCCGGGCCGGGTCCCTTCCGCCGTACCGGGCATCGGCGGGTCGGCAGTCCCCGCCGAACCCCTGCCGGCGCTCCGTCGCGCCCTGCTCGCCGGAATGCTCGGTGGTGTCCTGTGCTGGGCCGCCGTCGCGGGCGTGAAGGCCCACATGCACGGCTGGCAGCCCCCGGTCCGGCTCCGGGGGATCGCGGCTCCCCTGCTGTTCCAGACCGGGGCGTGCGCCGCCCTGCTGGCGGGAGCCGCGGTCGCGGCCCTCGTCGCAGGTCTGCTGGTCGACCGCTACCGGCTGATCGCGGCGCTCGTCGCGGCCCATGCCGCCGCGCTGGCGGGCTACGGCGGCGTATGGGTGCTCTCCGCGTCGGACGGCTGCATCGGGGCCATCAGTACGTTCACGACCGCGTGCGACTGGCGGCCGGTCGCGGTCTGGCAGGCCTTCCAGTACCTCCTCGGCATCGTCCTCGTCCTCGTCACCGTCGTGGGCATCGCCTCGGCCGCGGTCGCCTCCGTCGCCCGCAGGGCACTCCGGCGGGGGACACGCCCCGCGGCCCCCGCGCGGGCCGGGAAGGAGCCCCGGGGGCCGGTCCTGCGCCGCTCGGTCGTAGGAGTGCTGTGCGCCGGGGCCATCGGGGTTCCCACAGCGCTCCTGTCCCTCCCCGGCCCCCCGGAGACCGGCGTGGCGGCCTCGTCCGTGAAACCCGCCGCACATCCGAGGTTCGCCGCTCAGGAAGCGTCGGGGCAGGCAGACGCCTGGTACGGCCTGGGCGGGCGGGCCCTGGTCGTCCGCTACAACACCGTCCTCGAACAGCTGCGGACCCTCGGGGCCGAGGCGACGCAGTCCGCGGACGGTGACGCGCTGGTCGCGTCCCGGCTCCCCTCGATCTGCGTCGGGTTCGGAAAGGTCGCGCGGGACGCCGACGCCTTCTTCCCCGTCCCGGACCCCCGGGTCCTGCCGAGCTGGCGGACGTTCACCACGATGGCCGCCAAGGGCAGCCGGGATTGCCTGGACGGCCTCGACCGGAACGACAACGATCTCGTCGCCACCGGCATGAAGGAGATAAACCAGTCGACGGCAGCCGCCGACTCGATCAACGCGTGGATCACCGCGAGCAGGGCAGGTCGCCCCTGAGCGTCCGGGACGGGAGACGGCCCCCGGACCCCAGTGCTGTCCGCCGCGACCGGCCCGCCGCCCCGTCCGGATCCCCGGCGGCGGCCTCGTCACCGGGGGATCGCCTCCATGGCGTTCTTGCCGAACTTCCGGGTGAGGGCCTCGCACCGCCCCGGGGGATAGTTGACCCCGCTCACCGACACCACCACCGTCTGGTTGACGTCCCGCGCGGTCAGGACGCAGTTCGAGCCGTCCCCCCTCCCCTTCTGCCACCACAGACCCTCCTCGGCGAAGCCGAGGGCGCCGTCGCGTCTGGTCTCGCCGCGCCGGTAGTCGTCCTCGTACGCGCTCTTCGCCTGCTCGGCGCCGGTCTTCCCGCCGGACCGGGAGACGAAGACCCGCCAGGAGACGAAGACCTCGTCACCGCCACCGGTCCTCCAGATGCAGACGTTGTACGGGCCCGCCCACCCCCCGTTGAGCTCCGCCAGGCCCTGGCCCGTCCGCTTCCCGAACACGGCCGGCACGGTCATCCCGGACGCGAGCTGCTCACAGGTCATCCGCTGCGGCCGGTACTTGTCGGCCACCTGCGCGAGCGGGGTCCCGCCGGGGGTCGGCACGCTCTCCGGCACAGCGGAGGTGTACTGGAGCCAGACGAAGTGCCGCCCGGCGGCGCTCAGTCCGGTGGCGGCGGCCAGGACGACCGCGACGGCCGCCGCGACCAGGTACGGGTTCCACCGGCGCCGCAGCACGGGCGGCGGCTCGACGGGCGGCGGCTCGACCGGCGGCCCGGGATCCGGCGCGGGAACGGGATGCGGAACCGGTACGGCCACCAGCCCTGCGATCTCCGCCCGCTGCTCGGCGGTCAGCCGCGGCACCGGCTCGGGCCAGGCCGCCCCCGTCGGCTGGACCCGCCCGACCAGGTCGAGCAGTTCCCACGGCGCCGGCCGCGCGGCGGGGTCCTTCGCGAGGCACCGCTCCACGATCCCGCGCAGGCCCGCCGGCACCCCGTCCAGGTCGGGCTCCGCATGGACCACGTCGAGCAGCACCTTGGGCACCGCGCCCCCGCCGCCGAACGGCACCCTCCCGGTACAGGCCGCGACGAGGGTGGCGCCGAGCGAGAACACGTCGCTGGCCGGGGTGAGTTCCTGCCCCAGGGCCTGCTCCGGCGACATGAACGAGGGCGAACCGATCAGCATGCCGGTGTGCGTGATGCGGGTCTGATCCCCTACGGCCCGCACGATGCCGAAGTCGATGACCCGGACGCCGTCCCCGGCGAGCAGCACGTTCGACGGTTTGAGGTCGCGGTGGATCAGCCCGGCCCCGTGGACGTCGGCCAGCGCGTGCGCCAGCCCGGCCGCCAGCCGCCGCACCGCGGGCTCGGGCAGCGGCCCACCCGCGTCCAGGGCCTGGCTCAGGGCGGGCCCGGCGACGAAGCGGGAGGCCAGCCAGGGCGTCTCCGCTTCCGGGTCCGCGTCGATCACGGGGGCGGTGTAGGCCCCGGAGACCTTGCCGGAGGCCTCGACCTCACGCCGGAAGCGGGCCCGGAACCCTTCGTCCCGGGCGAGCTCGGCGTGCACCTGCTTGACGGCCGCGAGCCGCCCGTCGGGCCCCCTGGCCAGCAGCACCCGGCCCATCCCGCCCCGCCCGAGCACCGCGAGGGCCCGGAACGGCCCCACGTGCGTGGGCTCGGTGGCCCCTAGAACCTGCATGCGCCCCAGGCCGACCTCTCAGAGCCCGCGCACGAACGCCGCGAAGGCGGCGGGGCTCACGGTGAAGGCGGGACCCTCGGGGTTCTTGGAGTCCCGGACGGCGACGAGGGCGGGCTGGGTGGCGACTTCTACGCAGTTGCCGCCGGTGTCGCCGCTGTACGAGGACTTACGCCAGGCAGCGGCGCCGAGGGGGGTGCATTCGACGCACTCGCCACCCGTGTCACCGCTGTACGAGGACTTACGCCACCGCGCGTTCGTCAGGCTCTGGATGGTGTCCATAACGCTCCTCCATTACGCGCGCGATCAGTGCTGCCGAGTCGTCGACGGAGAGGGCGGCAGCCTGCAGGTGATCGTAACGGAGATAACCCTCCCTGAGGGTTTGAGGATTGGCCGTCATATGACCCTGGATGAAGTCCTCCGTATAGACAAGGTCAGGGTCATCGTCGAACCGCAGGACGGTGAACGAACCCAGCTGCCCGCCATGGGCACCCGCCTCGAAAGGAAGGATCTGAACCTTGGCCCACTCCCGCCTCTGCAGGGCCAACAAGTGAGCGAGTTGACTCCGCATGACCTCACGGCCGCCGACCTCTTGGTGCAGCACCGCCTCGCTCATCACCACCCAAGTCAGTGGCGGGTTCTCGCGGTCCAGGATGCGCTGCCGCTCGATTCGGGCGGCCACCTTGGCGTCGAGGCCCTCGTCGGTCCGCACACCCAACACCGCCCGCGCGTACTCCGGCGTCTGCAGCAGCCCGTACACCAGCTGGGCCTGGAAGGTCGGGATGTACGCCGCCTTCGCCTCCATCTCCGCGTACGCCTGGAACCACGTCGGCAGTTGACTTCTCAGCACCAGGCCCACGAGCCGCGAGAACAGCCCGCCCGTCCCCAGCGCAGCGTCGACCCGCTCCGAGAAGTCCCGCGTCGGAACCTTCCTCGCCGTCTCGATCTGCCCGATCAGGGACCCCGTGCAGAAGACGATGCCACCCAGGTCGCTCTGCTTCAGATTGACTCCCTCCCGCAGGCGGCGCAGTTCAAAGCCGTAGTAGTCCAACGGTGAGGCGCTGGGATCGAGATTCCGGATGTTGACCACGGGCGGACACCCCCAACTCCACGTGCACGATGTTGTTTTCCATCCGTAGCCGAGCGTAACCGCGCGACGCCAACCTGATGGCATGAATCACGCAACTGGGTACCCCAGCACGGAAATTGGCGGCACCTACCGCATGGGCTTCACCGTCAGTGAGCATTCCGCCGGGCACATGCGGCAGATCCTGCGGTGGTTCCTAGTGCGCTGGGGCCTCGACAAGGTGGCCGACGGCGCCGAGCTGGCGCTGACGGAGCTGGTCGCCAACGTCGTGCGGCACGTGCCCGACCGGGGCTGCTCGGTGCTGATCCAGCGCAGGCCGGGCGGGCTGCGGGTGGAGGTGACCGACGGGTGCCCCGCGCTCCCGCGCGTCGCGCCGGGCGGCGATCCGCTCGCCGAGGGCGGGCGGGGGCTGCGGCTGGTGCAGGCGGTCACCGACCGCTGGGGCGTGCTGCCCCGGCAGACCGGGAAGACGGTGTGGTTCGAGTGCGACGGATGACGGCGCGGACCGGCCCCACCCTCCCCCGCCCGGAGATAATGCCCCTGCGAGTGGACGATCAAGGGGCGACGGGGGCCGAGGGGCGTGCGGGAGATCATCGAAGGGCGTTACGAGCTCGACGAATTGCTCGGCCGGGGCGGCTTCGGTGAGGTCTGGCGGGCCAAGGACTCCCGGGTGGGCCGCTGGGTCGCGGTGAAGATCGGATATCCGCAGACCCCGGAGGAGACCCGCCGGTTCGAGCGGGAGGCGAGCCTCGCCGGGAACCTGGCGCACCCCAACATCGCCACCATCCACGACTTCGGCCGTACCGAACGGGCCGGGCGCGACGCCGTGTTCCTCGTGATGGAGTTGCTCCAGGGCCGCAGCCTCGCCGAGGTGCTGGAGGGCGGGGCGCCGGACCTGGCGGACATCCTGGAGTGGGCCGCGCGGATCGCGGACGCGCTCGGGGCCGCCCATGACGCCGGGATCGTCCACCGGGACGTCAAGCCGGCCAATGTGATGGTCACCGAGAGCGGGGTGGTCAAGGTCCTCGACTTCGGGATCGCCAAGTCCTCGGGCGCCCCCGGGACGGAACTGACTGCCACCGGGATGATCATCGGGTCGTTCCCCTACATGGCGCCGGAACGCTGGACGGGCGGCGCGAACGGGGTCCCCGTCGACGGGCGGGCCGATCTGTACGCCCTCGGCTGCGTGCTGACGGAGCTGCTGACCGGCCGACGGCCTTTCCCCGCCCGCGAGATGCACGAGCTGCTCGCGCACCACCTGACGACGGCGCCGCCCGCGCCCGGTTCGCTGCGCGAGGGGATCCCCGCCGCGCTGGACGCCCTGGTGCTGGCCCTGCTCGCGAAGGACCCGCACGAGCGGCCGGCCGACGCCCGGGAGGTGAGCGGCAGGCTCGCGGAGATCGCCCGGGGCGCCGCCCCGGCGGCCCCTGCCGCCGCTGCCGCCCCTGCCGTGCCTCCCGCCCCGGCCGCCCCCCTCACGTCCTTCCCTCCCCCGCCCTCGTACTCCCCGACCGTGCACACGGCCGCCGGGGACCCCGTCCGGTCGATGTTCGAGCGGCGCCTGACGCAGGTGCTCGACGACGCCCCGGCCGACCGGGTCGTCCGGCTGGACATGCTGGTCGCCGACCTGACGGAGGAGCTGGGCGCACAGGACGCGCTGACGGTGCGGGCCTCCTACCACCGGGCCATGACCGTACGCGGGCACTCCCCCACCGACCTGGAGCGCATCCTGCCGCGCATGGTGCGGGTCCTCGGCCTGGAGCACCCCGACACCATCGCGGCTCGGGCCGCGCACGTCGGCGAGGCCGCGGCCTACGGGCCGGGCGACGGCCGCCGCCACGAGGCCGAGCTGCGCGAGATCATCGACCAGGCGGGGCGGGTGCTGGGCGCCGACGACCCCGTCACACTGTCCGCCCGCTACCACCTGGCCGGGGCGCTCCAGCGCGGTGACGCGGTCCGCGACGGGCGGTGGGGCTCCGAGACCGCGGCGCAGGCGCACGCGGAGCGCGGCTGGCTGGCGCCGCTCCTGCCCGACCTGGAGCGGCGGCTGCCCGCCGACAGCCCGGTGCTGCTCGACGTACGGCGGCGGCTGGCGCACGACGCCTGGCTGCTCGGCGACTTCGTCACCGCCGCGCCCCTGTACCTGCGGCTGTACCCCGACCTCGCGGCGATGGCGGAGCGCGGCGACGCGGAGACGGCGTACCGGGTGCTGCGCAGCGTCGGCGAGGCGGGGGAGCCGGGGCGTGCGCTCCCCCACCTGAAGGCGCTGCTGCACCGGCTCCACCTGACGGCCGGCAACACCCACTGGCTGACCCGCGAGGTGACGGAGACCCGCGACGACCTCCGGCGGGCGCTGCGCGAGGACCGGGTCGCGGACCTCGGCGGCGGCCTGTCCCGGCTCTTCGGCCGCTGAGGCGACTGACGCTGCCCCACCCGTAGCGCCCTACCCGCTGGTAAGGCAGCATGGCCCGGCATCCACACGCAGCTCAGCAGGAGGAACGACATGGCCACCCCCAAGCCGCAGACCCTGGCCGCCTTCGAGGCCGCCAAGGGGTTCATGCCCGTGGGCGAGGGCCTCGCGCTGTACGCGGCGGCCACCGAGGCGGCCGGGCTCGGGCTGCCGCTGCTGGAGGTCGGCACGTACTGCGGGCGCTCGACCATCCTGCTGGCCGACGCCGCGCGCGAGGCGGGCGTGCCCGCGCTCACCGTCGACCACCACCGGGGCAGCGAGGAGCAGCAGCCGGGCTGGGAGTACCACGACCCGACGGTGGTGGACCCGGAGGTCGGGCTGATGGACACCCTCCCGACCTTCCGCCGCACCCTGCACCGGGCGGGGCTGGAGGAGCACGTGATCGCCCTGGTGGGACGCTCGCCGCAGGTCGCGGCGGCCTGGGGCGGCCCGCTCGGGTTCGTGTTCATCGACGGCGGCCACACCGACGAGCACGCGACCGGCGACTACGAGGGCTGGGTCCCGCACCTGGCGGTGGGCGGGACGCTGGTGATCCACGACGTGTTCCCCGACCCGGCCGACGGCGGCCAGGCCCCGTACCGGATCTACCTGCGCGCGCTGGCCTCGGGGGCCTTCGAGGAGGTGTCCGTCACGGACTCCCTGCGCGTCCTGCGCCGCACCGGCGACGGCATCTAGCGGGCGGGGACGCTCGCTCGGGCGAGGACGGACAGGCCGAACGGGCGGAGTGCGTCGGTGCGCTCCCGCCCCGCCGGGTCCATGATCTCGTGCTGCCGGACGTACTCGACCGGGTTCAGCCGGTGCTCGCGCAGGAGGGCGTCCATCTGCTCGACGCTCAGGAACGTCCGCCAGGGCTCGCCCTGGCCGGCTGCCGCCGCCATGACCGCCTCCGCGTACGACTGCCCCGCCTCGTCGCGCAGTCCGGCCGGCAGGAGGTGCTCCACGATGAGTTCGGTTCCGGGCGGGAAGCCGCTGATGGCGGCAAGTGTCTGTCCGACCGCCTCCCGGGTGAGGTACATCGTCACCCCGAGCCAGCTGACCAGGGCGGGCCGGCCCGGGTCGAAGCCGGCCCTCACGAGGTGGCCGGCCAGCGCGTGTGCGGGCTCCTGCTCGAAGTCGAAGGGGACGAAGGCCGCGGACGGGGGCACCTCGGTCCCCGTCGCGGCCAGCAGTGCCCGCTTCCACTCCTGGGTCGCGGGCAGGTCGACCTCGAACACCTCGACACGGGCGGCGAGTTCCGACCGGTAGGCGAAGGAGTCCAGCCCCGCACCGAGGATCACGTACTGGTCCACGCCCCGGTGGGCCAGCTCGGCCAGCCGGTCCTCCGTATAGCGGCCGCGGGTGACGGCGGTCGTCCGCGCGCCGGCCAGAACGGGGTGACCGCCGTAGGACCGGTGGTACCCGAGGAGTTCCTCGGCATCCTGTCCCAGGAAGGTCTGCGCCAGGGTGTCGGAGAAGATCGAGGGGGCGTCGTCGACGAGGAGGTGCGCCGCGCGCGCCGCGGCCGCCATGAGCGCCGTCCGGCTCGGCTGTCCACTGTTTGTCATGCACAGAGACACTACCGGCAATTTTTTGCATAGTATCACAAATCTATCAATATAGGAAGTGCCTCCGGATTGTGGTTCGGTAACGAATCGACCGGCGGCGCGTGGGGCCGATTCGGGAGCGCCCCGACGGCCCCGGCGGCTTCGGCATACAAAAGGCTGATCGCACCACGCCCCCGGATGGAGCAGGGTCCGTACGGGTGCCGGTCGGGCGTTCTAGCATCGCGAGGTGCGCTACGACGACAGTTCCCCGGCCCCCGAGTCCCGCGACTCCATCAGCCCCGACCGGCGCTGGTACGCGCGCCGCTCCACCCTCGCGGTGGCGGTCGCGGTGCTCGCCCCGACCGTCCTCGCCGGCTGGGTCCTGACCCATACCCTGACGGGGACGGACGGGCAGCGGCCCGGACCCGCCCCGCACCCGGCCTCGCACGCGACGGCGGCCGACGCGAAGTCCAGCGCCTCCCCGGGTACGCAGGCGGGCGCGGGGACGGGCGCGTCCCCCTCCGCCTCCCCCTCCGCCTCCGCGTCGGCCTCCGGCACGGCGGCGGCACCCGCTCCGGCCAAGGGGCCCCTCACGGACAAGACGGTCGTGATCGACCCCGGGCACAACACCGGGAACTTCCAGCACACCGACGAGATCGACCGTCAGGTGGACATCGGCACCAACCGCAAGGAATGCGACACCACCGGCACCACCACCAACTCGGGTTACATGGAAGCCGAGTTCAGCATGGACGTGTCCCGGCGGCTGCGCACCATCCTGGAGGGCCGCGGGCTGAAGGTGGTGCTCACCCACGAGGCCGGCACCGCCCGCCCCTGGGGCCCCTGCATCGACGAGCGCGCGCGGATCGGCAACGAGGCCCGCGCCGACGCCGTCGTGTCCGTCCACGCGGACGGGGTCTCCGCCGGCAACCGCGGCTACCACGTCATCCTCCCGGCCAAGGTCAAGGCGGGCGGCGCCGACACGGCCGCGATCGTCGGGCCCTCCCGCCAGCTGGGCGAACGCATCGGCGGCAACTTCTCCCGGACCACCGGCTCGGCCCCCGCCAACTACCTTGGCTCCGGGACCGGATTGGTCGTCCGCGACGATCTGGGCGGTCTCAATCTGTCGACCCGGCCCAAGGTGTTCATCGAATGCGGCAACATGCGTGACAGCAAGGACGCGGCGCAGCTGACGAGTCCGGAGTGGCGGCAGAAGGCGGCACAGGGCATCGCGGACGGCATCGTCGGATTCCTCGGGGGGTAGCCCCGAGGGGGGAGCTCCTGACGGGGCGTCCCTCCGCCCCGATCCTCTCGGCCGCGGGAGACTCCGTACGATGGTGGCGCCGCCCCCGCTCAGCCACGGTCCGCCCACGCGACCGCGGCGCCACGAGACGACCGAGACCGAGAAGGACATCAGAGACGTGAACATCCGCTCCCTCACACGAGGCGACGGCGTGGTGATCGGAGCAGCGGTGCTGCTGTTCATCGCCTCGTTCCTCGACTTTTACTCCGCCACCAACGTGGACATGCCGAGCGCGTGGGACACGGACTCCTACGGGCTGGTCCTTCCGACGGTCTTCCTGACCGGTTTCATCGCCGCGGGCCTGCTGATCGGCGCGCGCTTCCAGCCCGAGGGCCGCAAGCTGGGCGGGCTGCCGCTGACGGCGTGGGGCACGGCGCTGGCGGTGGCGGCCGTCTGGAACGCCCTGTGGTCGCTGATCGTCACCCCGACGCGACTCGACCTGGGGCCCGGCTGCATCCTCGCCTTCCTGGCCACGCTGGCCCTGGCGGGCGTGTCCGTCGCCGGTTCGAAGATCCCCGCGCTCGCGGGGAGCCTCCTCCCGGAGGCCGCGCCCGTCGCCCCCGCGCCCTACGGCGGCCACCCGCAGCAGCCGGGCAGCGGGTACGGCTACCCGGGCGGCCCGCAGCAGCAGAGCCCGTACGGTTCCACCCCGCAGCCCGTCCCGCCCTACGGTGGCGGCCCCGCGGCGCCCGCGCCCGGTCCGCAGGACGCGGGGCAGCAGCCTCCGCAGCAGTCGCAGCCGCAGCCGCAGCCGGCCGCGTCGGCGTTCGCGCCGTTCTGGTTCGCGGTGCCGGAGGCCCGTCCCCTCTTCGGCGAGGACGGCTCCCCCGCCCCGATCGCGGAGCTCGCGCCGGGCACCTGGTACCTGGCCGTCGACCAGCGGGGCCCCTCGTCCCTGATCGCCCAGACCCAGGACGGCCGCCGCGGCGTCCTGAACGACACCTCGAACATCCAGCGGGGCTGACCCGCCGGCCCGAAGGCCCCCGCCCCCCACGGGCGGGGGCCTTCGGGCTTCCCGGCGGGAGCCGCGTGCCCTACAGTCGCCTGACGCAGCGTCAGATATGGGCGACGGCATCTCGGAGGGGACCCCCATGCGCCTCGGACTCGCACTCGGCTACTGGGGCCGCGGGCCCAGCCCGGCCCACCTCGACCTCGCCACCGAGGCCGAACGCCTCGGCTACGACTCGGTGTGGACCGCCGAGGCCTGGGGCTCCGACGCCTTCACCCCCCTCACCTGGATCGCCGCGCACACCTCGCGGATCCGCCTCGGCACCGCCATCGCCCAGATGGCAGCCCGCACCCCCACCGCCACCGCCATGCACGCCCTCACCCTCGACCACCTCTCCGGCGGCCGGATGATGCTGGGCCTGGGCCTGTCCGGACCCCAGGTGGTGGAGGGCTGGTACGGGCGCCCCTTCCCCGCGAGCCCGCTCACCGCGACCCGGGAGTACGTCGACGTCGTCCGGCAGGTGCTGCGCCGCGAGGCCCCCGTCGCCCTCGACGGCCGCTTCCACCGCCACCCGTACCGCGGCGAGGACGGCACCGGCCTCGGCAAACCCCTCAAGCCCATCACCCACCCGCTGCGCGCGGACCTGCCGCTGCTGCTGGGGGCGGAGGGGCCGAAGAACATCGCCCAGACCACCCGGATCGCGGACGGCTGGCTGCCCCTGTACTGGTCGCCCACCCGCACCGACGTCTACCGGGCCTCACTGGCCGACCTGCCCGACGGGTTCATGATCGCCCCGATGGCCCGCGCCGCGGTCTGCGAGGACGTCGCCGCCGGGCTGCTCCCCGTCAAGGCGATGCTCGGCTTCTACATCGGGGGCATGGGCCACGCGGCCCGCAACTTCCACGCCGACCTCATGGCGCGGATGGGCTACGAGAAGGAGGCCCACCGCATCCAGGAGCTGTTCCTCGCGGGGCGGCGCGAGGAGGCGGTACTCGCCGTCCCGGACGCGTTCGCCGACGAGATCTCGCTGGTCGGGCCGCGCGAACGGATCGCGGAACGACTGGAGCTGTGGCGCGAGGGACCCGTCACCGACCTCCTGGTGACCGCCCCCGACCCGCACACCCTGCGGGTACTGGCAGAGCTGAACGGCTAGGGCGGCACCCGGGCGCGAGCGGCCAACCGGCGTGGCACACCCCCATCCTCCGACGCTCGCTGGTCACCCTGACCGTGGCCGCCATCACGGGGCTCGGCACGACCACGGCCGTGAGCTGCAGATCGACGGCGTCTTCGGCCAGGACACGGGCCAGGTCGTGCTCGAACACGTCAAGCGCAACCCCTGGACCACCGGCGACTTCACCAGGGCCACCAGCTGCGCCCACTCCGTGCCCTCGCACACCGTCGTCCTCAACTGACCCCCACCGCTGCGGCGCGTCCGGCCGCGGGACGGCCGGAACCCGCCCACCGGAGTCCGGTGGACGGGTGCCCGGCTGCCCGCCGCGGGACTATCCGCCCAGCTGGGAGAGGCTCGGGACCTGGTCGGTCACCGTCGCGCCCGCGCTCTGGCCCGCCGACTTCACTCCGTTGATGACGTCCTGGAACGAGCTGATGTCCGCATCGCCCGCCTGCCCCTTGCGGAGCTTTCCGGCGAGACCCTTGAGGGACGCGATGCCCGCCGTCAGCGGCACCATCGCCTTCGACAGCAGCGGGTCGCCCTTGGCGTTCTCGGACGCCGCCTTGAGCCGGTTGTAGGCGAAGGCACCGGCCAGACCCGCCTTGATCAGCGCGAACGTACGGCCCTTCGCGCCCTTCTTGAACTTGCCCTCCTGGTACGGCTTGATGATCCACTGGTACGTCGCACCGGCCGCGAGGCCCGCATTGGCCACGAAGCGGGTCTTCGCGAACTTCTGCCGCTCGGCGGAGGTACTGGGCGAGGGGGTGGCCGCGGCCAGTTCGTCCTGCTCGACGGCCGCCGGCTCGGCGGCCGCGAGGACGGCCAGGTCCGTGGCGGCGGCCGAGGAGATCTCCTCCCCCCGTCCCTGGTCGCTGCCGCCGCCGCACGCGGTGGCACCGGCCAGCAGCGCGGTGGACAGGACCACCGCGGTGAGGGCTCGGCGGAATCGGACGGTCGTGGGTACGCGCACGGTTGCCTCCGGGGACTGAGGTGTCCCCCGCAGCCTCACCCCGCCCCGGCCGCCGCACCACCGGGGCGACCCGTTCGGGTGCGGCCGCCCCGCCCTCGGCCCCACCCTCCGCCGCGCCGGACCGGGACCGCGAGGGGCCCCGGACCGGCGGCGGTCAGCGGCAGCAGTCCGGTTCCAGGCCGCGCGGCAGCGCGAGGCCCCCGAACACCTCTCCCGTGGCCTCGTCCCCGCCCAGCGCCGCCACCGCGAGCAGCAGCGAGCCCGCCGTCCAGGTCGTCTGCTCCACCGGCCACACCGCTCGGTCGTCGAAGACGTAGCCCGTCCAGTACATGCCGTTCCCGTCACGCAGGTGCCCGATCGAGCGCAGGATCTCCAGCGCCCGGTCCGACTCGCCCATCACCCAGAGCGTCAGCGCCAGCTCGCAGGACTCCCCGCCCGTCACCCACGGGTTCGGCAGCACGCACCGCACCCCCAGGTCCGGGACGACGAACTCCTCCCAGCGCTCCTCGATCCGCGCCTTCGCCCCCTCACCCGACAGCGCGCCGCCGAGTACCGGGTAGTACCAGTCCATCGAGTAGTGCGACTTGTCCAGGAACCGCTCCGGGTGGTGGCGCACGGCGTGCGCGAGCGCGCCCGTCGCCAGCTCCCAGTCGGGCTGCGGGTCACCGCGGTGGTCGGCGATCGCCAGGGCGCAGCGCAGGGCCTGGTGGATGGAGGAGGAGCCGGTGAGCAGGGCGTCGGTGACGGCGCCGCCGTCGGACTCCCGCTTCCAGCCGATCTCGCCGCCCGGCTGCTGGAGGCCCAGGACGAACTCGACGGCCGCGTAGACCGCCGGCCACATCCGGTCCAGGAAGGGGTCGTCGCCGGTGGCGAGGTAGTGGTGCCACACGCCGACGGCTATGTACGCGACGAAGTTGGACTCGCGGCTCGCGTCCTGCGGCGCGGCGGTGTCCACCCCCTCGGGGCGGTCCGCGTACGCGGCGTACCAGGAGCCGTCCTCGTTCTGGTGGCGCACCAGCCAGTCGTAGGCGCGTTCCGCGGCCTCGTGCTCGCCCGCCACGTCCAGGGCCATCGCGGCCTCGGTGTGGTCCCACGGGTCGAGGTGGTGGCCCCGGAACCACGGTATCGCCCCGTCGGCGCGCTGCGCCGCCAGGATCCCGGCGACGGTGGCCGCGGCCTCCTCGGCCGTCAGGACCCCGTCGAGGAGCAGGTGTTCGGGCACCTCGGGCACCTCGGGAACGGTGCGGCCGGGGGAGGTCACTGCGCCGCGCCCACGGGGAGGTGCGGCTTGGTCGCGTACGCCACGAAGCTCTTGCCTATGACCGGGTTGAGCGCCTGCTCGGCGAGGCGGGTCGCCAGCGGCTTCTTCATGATGTCCCAGACCAGCAGTTTGTGGTACGCCTTGACCGGGAGCGCCTTGTCGTTGTCCACGCCGAAGGCGCACTTGAGCCACCAGTACGGGGAGTGCAGGCCGTGCGCGTGGTGGGTGCCGTACGGCTTGAGGCCGGCGGCCTTCATCTTGCCGAGCAGCTCGTCCGCCTTGTAGATGCGGATGTGGCCGCCCTCGACCTCGTGGTAGGCGTCGGACAGCGCCCAGCAGATCTTCTCCGGCCCGTAGCGGGGCACGGTGATGGCGATGCGGCCGCCCGGCTTGAGCACGCGCACCATCTCGGCGAGGACGCCCTTGTCGTCGGGGATGTGCTCCATCACCTCGGAGATGATGACGACGTCGAAGGAATCGTCGGGGAAGGGCAGGGCGAGGGCGTCGCCCTCCATGGCGGTGGCGGTGGCCCCGGCCGGGGCCTCACCGGCCTCCTTCATGGCGGCGAACCACTTGGCGACCTCGCGGATCTCCTCGCCGTTGCGGTCGACGGCGACCACCTGGGCGCCGCGCCGGTAGCACTCGAAGGCGTGCCGGCCTGCGCCGCAGCCCAGGTCGAGTACGCGGTCGCCTGCGGCGAGCGGGAACCGGGAGAAATCGACGGTCAGCACGGGGTCCTGCCTTCGCGGTCGCGGGGGTGAGAGGTGGTGCGGATGGGCGGGGGGAAGCGGTGGGGGCGGCAGGTCACCGCGACGCGCGGCCGGCGCGGACGGCCGCGGCCTGCTCGATCGCGGCTCTGTAGTGCCGGACCGTGCCCTCGGCGGCCTTGGCCCAGGTGAACCGGGCCAGGACCCGCTCCCGCCCGGCGGCTCCGAGGCGGGCGCGCAGGTCCGCGTCGCCCAGCAGCCGGCCCAGCGCGGCGGCCAGCGCCCCCGCGTCACCGGGCGGCACGGCCAGACAGGTCTCGCCGTCCGGCCCCGCCACCTCGGGGATGGCCCCGCCGGTGGTCGCGACCAGGGGCGTGCCGGTGGCCATGGCCTCGGCCGCCGGGAGCGAGAAGCCTTCGTAGAGGGAGGGCACGCAGGCGACCTGGGCACTGCGCACGAGGTCGACGAGCTCGGCGTCGGTGATGCCCTTGACGAACCGGACGGCGTCCTGGAGGTCGTACTTCTCGATCGCGCGGGCGACCGGGCCGCTCTCGGCGCGCTTGCCGACGACGACGAGGTGGGCGTCGGGGCGCTCGGTGCGGAGCTTGGCGAGCGCCTCGACGAGGTGGACGAGGCCCTTGAGCGGGACGTCGGCGCTGGAGGTGGTGACGATCCGTCCGGGCACCTCGGCGACGGAGGCGTCCGGCGACCAGAGGTCGGTGTCGGCGCCGATGTGCACGACGTGGATGCGGTCGTCGCGCACACCGAGGTGCTCGGCGATCTCCTGCCGGGAGGATCCGGAGACGGTCAGCACGGAGGGCAGCCGGCGGGCGACGCGGCCCTGCATGCGCGTGAAGGCGTACCAACGGCGCACGGAGAGACGCTTCTTGCGGTCCTTGGCGGCGGCGAGGTCGAGTTTGCGGTCGACGGTGATGGGGTGGTGGACGGTCGTCACCAGGGGCGCGCCGATGTCCCCCAACAGGCCGTAGCCGAGGGTCTGGTTGTCGTGGATGACGTCGAACTCGGCCCGGCGGGCGCGCAAGTGGCGGCGGGCGCGGAGCGAGAAGGTCAGCGGCTCGGGGAAGCCGCCGGTCCACATGGTGGCGACCTCCAGCGCGTCGATCCAGTCCCGGTACTCGTCGTGCTTCGGGGTGCGGAAGGGATCGGGGCTGCGGTACAGGTCCAGGCTCGGGAGCTCGGTGAGCGTGGCGCCGGTGTCGAGCACCGGGTAGGGCTGTGAGCCGATCACCTCGACGGAGTGGCCCAGCTTCACGAGCTCGCGCGAGAGGTGGCGGACGTAGACGCCCTGGCCGCCGCAGAACGGGTTCCCCTTATAGGTGAGGAGTGCGATGCGCAACGGGCGGTCGCCGTCGGTGGCGGAACCCGCGAAAGGGCTTGTCACCATGGCCTCTGCGGTCACTCTCGGCCCCCTTCTCCCTGCACTTTCGCCGGAGCGTAACCGCTCGGATAATGTAGAACAAGTTTCAGACTTGATCCGTCGAAGACCATTGAATCTACCGGCCGGAAACCACACCGTAAGAGGCGGAGCAGGTGATTCGCGCCACGGCTCGGACGCCTGAGATGCTGGCCCCGGACCCTCCCGGAATCAGCTCCCCCGCAACGACACGGAACGCCAGGAACGGGACACATGACAGCGGAAGCGAAGGCGGTCGCGGCAGCGGCGACCACATCGGCAACCACGCCGGCGTCCCCTCCCCTGACGGAGCGCCAGGAGGCCCGCCGCCGCCGCATCCTGCACGCCAGCGCGCAGCTGGCGAGCCGGGGCGGCTTCGACGCCGTGCAGATGCGCGAGGTCGCGGAGCTGTCCAGCGTGGCCCTCGGCACGCTGTACCGGTACTTCCCCTCCAAGGTGCACCTCCTGGTGGCCACCATGCAGGACCAGCTCCAGCACATGCACACGACACTGCGCAAACGCCCCCCGGCGGGCGACGATCCGGCGGCGCGGGTGGCGGAGACCCTCATGCGCGCCTTCCGCGCCCTCCAGCGCGAACCCCACCTGGCAGACGCCATGGTCCGCGCCCTGACCTTCGCCGACCGCAGCGTGAGCCCCGAGGTCGACACGGTCTCCCGGCTGACCACGGCCATCATCCTGGACGCGATGGGCCTGGACGCCCCGCCGACGGCGGAACAGCTCTCGGCGGTCCGCGTCATCGAGCACACCTGGCACTCCGCCCTGATCACCTGGCTCTCGGGCCGCGCCTCGATCGCCCAGGTCAAGATCGACATCGAAACGGTCTGCCGCCTGATCGACCTGACGTCCCCGGAAAAGGCTTGATCGTGGCGTAGAGGGGGTCGGGGTCGGGACGTGACCTGCCAGCCGCGTTCCGTCAGGGCGGCTTCGAGCGTCCGCCACCGGGTCGGGTCGGCGGGGCCCGAGCCGGTCCAGTCGGCGACGCAGTCGGCCAGGGCCCCCTCCTCGGCGGGACGGGGGCTGCCCGGGGTCAGGCCCGCGGCAGCGGCGACGGCGGCCAACTCGGCCTGCGCTTCAGCACGCGAGGGGTGCGAGGGCCCTCCCCCCCGCGTCGGCCGGGCCGATCTCGCGTACCCGGAACCAGCCGTGGTCGGTGCCACCCCCGGCCGTGGACCACAGGACCGCGCCCACCACGGCGACGCCCGCCCCCACCGCCCCGGCCGCCGCTCCGGCCACCCACTTCGTTCTGCCCATGCCGACGATCATCCCCGTGCCCCGTGCCCCGTGCCCCGCGCCGCCCGGCCCTCAGCCCGCGCCCCTGCCCCCGCCCCCCCTACTCCTCCGGCGGGAACACCGGTTCGCCCGTTGCCGAGAGGGTGATCAGGATGGCTTCCACCGGGCAGCCCTCGGCGGCCGTCAGGGCGGGTTCGTTGGCGTCGGTCTCCGGGGAGCGGGGGTGGGACTGGCGGGCCGAGTCGAGGGCGAAGGCCTCCGGGGCGTGGTTCACGCACATGCCCGAGCCGATGCAGACCCCCCGGTCCACCTCGATCTGCCAGCGGTCCCCCATCACGCACCCGCCGGGAGGTGGATCATCTTGTGCTCCAGGTATTCGCTCAGCCCCTCCGGCCCGAACTCCCGCCCCAGGCCGCTGTTCTTGTAGCCGCCGAACGGGCCCAGCATGTCCAGGCTGAAGGTGTTCACGTTGAAGGTGCCCGTGCGCACCCGGCGCGCGAAGTCGACGCCGTGCTCGACGTCGGCGGTCCAGACGCTGCCGCTGAGGCCGAACTCCGAGTCGTTGGCCACCCGCAGGGCCTCCTCCTCGTCCCCGTACGGGATCAGGCAGACGACCGGCCCGAAGATCTCCTCGCGGGCGATCCGCATCGAGTTGTCGACGTCGCCGAAGAGGGTGGGCTCGACGTACCAGCCGCGTTCCAGGCCGGCCGGGCGGCCGCCGCCGGTGAGGATCTTCGCGCCCTCCTCCTGGCCGATCCGGATGTAGTCGAGGGACCGTTGCTGCTGGCGCTGCGCGACGAGCGGGCCGAGCTGGGTCGCCGGGTCCAGCGGGTCGCCGACGACGAGGGCTCCGGCGGCGGCCGCGAAGGCGTCGGCGTACTCCTCGTAGCGGCTGCGCGGGGCGAGGATGCGGGTCTGGGCCACGCAGGCCTGGCCGTTGTTCATCCAGGCGGCGGGCACGATCCCCGCGACGGTGGCGGCCGGGTCGGCGTCGGGCAGGATCACGGCGGCGGACTTGCCGCCGAGTTCGAGGGTGACCCGGGTCAGGTTGCGGGCGGCGACCTCCATGACCCGCCGGCCGGCCGCGACGGAGCCGGTGAAGGAGACCTTGTCGACGCCGGGGTGGCCGACGAGGTACTCGCTGACCTCCCGGTCGGCGGGCAGGACGGAGAGCACGCCCTCCGGCAGCCCGGCCTCCCGCGCGATGTCGGCCAGGATGTACGAGTCGAGCGGGGCCTCCGGCGACGGCTTGAGGATCACCGAGCAGCCGGTGAGCAGCGCCGGGGCGAGCTTGGCGGCGGCCACGAACTGCGGGACGTTCCAGGGGATGACGGCGGCGACGACCCCGACCGGCTCGCGGCGCACGAGGATCGGCCCGAGCGCGCCCTGGCGGCGCTCCTCGTAGGGGTAGTCGGCGGCGACCTTGATGGCGGAGTCGTAGACCATCATCGCGCCGAGGGCCTGGGCCAGGACGCTCCAGGAGTACGGGGAGCCGTTCTGGGAGCTGATGGAGCGGGCTAGTTCCTCGTGCCGGACGGCGATGGCGTCCTTGATCCGGGTGACGACGGCGATCCGTTCGTCCAGGGAGAGCCGGGGCCAGGGGCCCTCGTCGAAGGCCTTGCGCGCGACGGCGACGGCCCGGTCCACATCGGCGCGGGAGGCGTGGGGGACGCTGCCGATGACCTGCTCGGTGTGGGGGGAGACGACGCGGATGGTGTCGGTGCCCAGCGGCTCGGTCCATTCCCCGCCGATGAACAGGTGTCCGTGTTCCACGAGCTCGGTCATGGCTGATGCCTCCTGAGGCTGCGCGCGGTGTCGCAGAACTGATACCAGTTCTAGTTCCAGGAGTCCACGGCCAGGACGAGGCCGCTCCGAAGATCCGAGGGCTGTTCAGAAAGCCGGGGAGATGGTCGACTTGGGCGACTACTGAAACACGTTCTCGCTCGACCGCCCGACCGATCCGCAGTGAGCCAGGGAGTCCTCATGTCAGAGGCCAAGCCAGAGGTGACGCCGAAGGCCGATCCGGAGGTCACGCCGAAGGCCGCACCAGAGGCCGAGCCGCACGTCACCGATCACGGCGGGGGTGTCTGGGGCATCAAGGTCCCCATCCCCGACAACCCGCTCGGACACACCCTCGTCCACGTCCTCGACACCGACCGCGGCCCCGTCCTGATCGACACCGGCTGGGACGATCCCGCCTCCTGGGACGCCCTCGCCGCCGGGCTCGGCGCGCTCGGACTCGCCGTCGCCGACGTGCACGGGGTGGTCATCACCCACCACCACCCCGACCACCACGGGCTGTCCGGGCAGGTGCGGGAGGCCTCCGGGGCGTGGATCGCCATGCACGCCGCCGACACGGAGGTGGTCGTGCGGACCCGTTCCGCCGAGCCCGGCGTCTGGTTCGACTACATGAGCGGGAAGCTGACCGCCGCCGGAGCCCCCGAGGAGCACGTCGCCCCGCTGCGCGCGGCCCGCGCGAGCGGCCGGCTGCGGACCCTGCCCGGACTGCGGGCCGCCGTCCCCGACCGGGAGATCGTCCCCGGCGAGCTGCTGCCGCTCGCCGGGCGCCGGCTCCGCGCGATCTGGACCCCCGGCCACACCCCCGGCCACGTCTGCCTCCACCTGGAGGAAGAGCACCCGGCCCGGCTGCCCGGCAACGGCCGGCTCTTCTCCGGCGACCACCTGCTGCCCGGGATCTCCCCGCACATCGGCCTCTACGAGGCCCCTGAGGACACCCGCGTCACCGATCCCCTCGGCGACTACCTCGACTCCCTCGAACGCATCGGCCGCCTGGAGCCCGCCGAGGTGCTCCCGGCCCACCAGCACGCCTTCACCGACGCGCCCGCCCGCGTACGGGAGCTCCTGGATCACCACGAGGAGCGGCTGACCGGGCTGTGGCGGCTGCTGGCCGAGCCGCTGACCCCGTGGGCGCTCGCGGAGCGGATGGAGTGGAACCGCCCGTGGGAGCGGATCCCGTACGGCTCCCGGAACATCGCCGTCTCGGAAGCGGAGGCGCATCTGCGACGCTTGGTGAAGCAGGGCCGCGCAGAAGCGGTACCGGGTACCGAGCCGGTGGAGTACCGGGCGCTGTGAGGGGCGCGGGGCTCCCCCGGTAAGGGGTGCCGGGGCCCGCCGCCCCCGGACCGGTGGGCTACGGGCCGGTAGAGTGGGGCCGTCGTCCACACCTCAGTACGGGGGGAAGCCGGTGCGAATCCGGCGCTGACCCGCAACCGTGACCCGGCCCGCTCCGCGGGACGGGTAGCCGGAATGCCCCGTACGGGAGGTGCGCGGCTCGTGCCGCCGGGGCCTCCGGCGGCCGGCACCGTCGAGGTAAGCGGAGCCGGAGCCCGGTGCCCGCGTGTGCCTGCCTCCGACTCCCCAGCACGAGAGGCACCCGCCCCGCCATGAACGTCCGCCGCAGCGCCGCCGCGCTCGCCGCCTCCGCCGTGCTCTGCGTGGGCGCCGCCCCCGCAGCCCTCGCCGACACCGCTCCGCCCTCCCCGTCCGCGCCGCCGGTCGTCCCCTCGGGCCTGTTCGGCAAGGCCGACCCGACGTACGACGGCGTGTGGCGCCAGTCGATCGCGCTGCTCGCCCAGCAGACGGCGGGCGAGAAGCCCGCCGCACAGGCCGTGGACTGGCTCACCGGCCAGCAGTGCGCGAACGGCGGCTTCGCCTCCTTCCGCGCGGACGCCTCCAAGGCCTGCGACGCGACGACGATGTTCGACACCAACGCCACCGCCATCGCCGTGCAGGCGCTGAAGGCGATCGGCGGCAAGGACGCGGCGGTCAAGAAGGGCGTGGACTGGCTGAAGTCCGTCCAGAACGAGGACGGCGGCTGGGCCTACGTCCCGGGCTCCCCCAGCGAGGGCAGCTCCACCTCGATCGTGATCAGCGCGCTCGCGGTGGCGGGCGAGAAGCCGGCCGAGGTCAAGTCGAAGGCGGGCAAGTCCGCCCACGACGGACTGCTCGCCTTCCAGCTGGGCTGCTCCGCCGAGCCGGCCGCCGACCGCGGCGCCTTCGGCTACCAGGCCGCCGACGGCAAGCTCCCCGCCAACGCCGATGCCACGGCCGCCGCCGTGCTGGCCGGTCTCGGCAAGGGCGCGGTCGTCGACCCCGCCGCCACGGACACCCCCGCCGCCGCGCTGCCCTGCCCGGCGGGCACCGCCGATCCGGCGGGCGCCGCCCAGGGCGCAGCCGGCTACCTCGCCGAGGCCCTGAAGAAGGACGGCCACCTCACGGCCGTCACCCCGGGCGCCGACCAGCCCACCGCCGACACCGGCAACACCGCCGACGCCGTGATCGCCCTGGCCGCGGCCGGCCACCGGCAGGCGGCGGCGGGCGCGCTGGAGTGGCTGAAGAACAACTCCGCCGACTGGTCCAAGGGCAACCCGGCGGCGCTGGGCACCCTGATCCTCGTCGCGCACGCCACCGGCACCGACCCGAAGGCCTTCGGCTCCGCCGACCTGGTCGGCGCACTGAACGCCACGGGCCCCGCCCCGCAGGCGGCCGACACCGAGCCGAAGAAGGTCGAGAGCGACGGCGGCACCGGTTCCGGCGGCCAGAACATCTGGTGGATCGTCGGCGCGGGCGCCGCGGCCGGCATGGGCATCGGCATCCTGCTGAGCGGCCGCCGGAAGAAGAACCAGCTGTGATCCGCCGTCCGCGCACCGCGGCCGCCGTGCTCCTGGGCCTGCTGCTGACCCTCATCGCCGCCTCCCCGGCCCTCGCGGCGGGCTACCGCTACTGGTCGTTCTGGGACGGTGCGGGCGGCAACTGGGCGTACGCCACCCAGGGTCCGTCGACGGCCCGGCCCGCGGACGGCACGGTCTACGGCTTCCGCTTCTCGGTCAGCAAGGACGCGGCGGCCGAGGCGGCCCGGCCGCGCGCCGCAGCCGACTTCGAGGCCATCTGCGCCGGCACCACCGCCGCCGACGGCAAGAAGCGGGTGGCCGTGGTCCTCGACTTCGGGGTGCCCGAGGACGCGCCCGGCGGTGAGCACCCGCCGCAGGACGCCCCGCGCACCGCCTGTGCCCAGGTCGCCCCGGAGGCCACCGCCGCCGAGGCACTGGCATCGGTGGCGAAGCCGCTGCGCTACAACGGTGCGGCCCTGCTGTGCGGGATCTCCGGCTACCCGAGGACGGGCTGCGGCGAGCCGATCGAGGACTCCGGGGCCAAGGCCCCGGCGGCTTCCCCCACGGCGTCCGCCGGTCCGGCGGACGCCGCCGCGGCGCCCGCCGGCGGGGGCTCCGGCCCCTCCGCGGGCCTGGTCGCGGGCATCGCGGCCGTGATCGTCCTCGCCGCGGCCGGTGTCTGGCAGTCCCGCCGCCGCGGGCGATGACGCACGGCGCCGCAGGTACGCACGCACCCCCGGCCGGGCCCGGCCCGGACCGGGCCGGTCGGGGGGTGCGCGGGGCGACGTACAAGAAGGGGACGGCCTGGCGGGCTCCCGAGGCGCGGCGCAGCAACGCCCTGCACGCGGGGGCCTGGTGGCTGTGGGCCCTCGGGCTCGCCACCGCCGCCTCCCGGACCACCAATCCGCTGCTCCTCGGGCTGATCGTCGGCGTCGCCGGGTACGTGGTCGCCGCCCGGCGCACCGCCGCGCCCTGGGCCCGGTCCTACGGCGCGTTCGTCCGGCTCGGCCTCTTCGTCATCGGGCTGCGGCTCCTCTTCTCCGCGCTGCTCGGCTCCCCCCTGCCCGGCGCGCACGTCCTGTTCACGCTGCCCGAGCTCCCGCTGCCGGGCTGGGCGCAGGGCATCCGCCTCGGCGGCCGGGTCACCGCCGAACAGCTGGTCTTCGCCTTCTACGACGGCGCGAAACTGGCCGCGCTGCTCATCTGCGTCGGCGCCGCCAACGCCCTGGCCAATCCGGCGCGGCTGCTGAAGTCGCTGCCCGCCGCCCTGTACGAGGTGGGCGTGGCGGTGGTCGTCGCCATGACGTTCGCGCCGAACATGGTCGCGGACGTGGCCCGGCTGCGCACCGCGCGCAGGCTGCGCGGCCGGCCCACCGGCGGGGTGAAGGCCGTCCTGCAGATCGGGCTGCCGGTACTGGAGGGGGCCCTGGAGCGTTCGGTGGCCGTCGCCGCCTCCATGGACGCGCGCGGCTACGGCCGCACGGCCCGGGTCCCGGCCGTCGTCCGGCACACCACCAACGTGCTCACCCTGGGCGGCCTCCTCGGCATGTGCGCCGGCACGTACGGGCTGCTCGCCGCCGAGGGCGCCGCGTACGGGCTGCCCGTGCTCGGCATCGGGCTGGTCCTGGCCCTGGCCGGGCTGCGCCTGGGCGGCCGGCGCAGCGTGCGAACCCGCTACCGGCCCGACCGGTGGGGGGCGCGGGCGTGGCTGGTCGCCGGGTCGGGGGCGGCGGTCGCGGCCCTGCTGGTCCGGGCCGCTTCGCTGGACCCGGAGGGGCTGCGGCCGGGCGTGGTCCCGCTGGTCGCGCCGACGCTGCCGCTGTGGCCCGCGGCGGCGATCCTGATCGGCCTGCTTCCCGCCTTCGTGGCACCCGTACCGTCCGAGGAGTCCGCGCAGTGATCCGCTTCGAGCAGGTGTCGGTGACCTACGACGGCGCCGCGCACCCCTCCCTCCAAGGCGCCGACTTCACTCTCCCCGAGGGGGAGCTCACCCTCCTCGTCGGCCCGTCCGGGGTGGGCAAGTCCACCCTGCTCGGGGCGGTGTCCGGGCTGGTCCCGCACTTCACGGGCGGCACCCTGCGGGGGCGGGTGACGGTCGCGGGCCGCGACACGCGGACCCACCGGCCGCGGGAGCTCGCGGACGTGGTGGGCACGGTGGGCCAGGACCCGCGGGCGCACTTCGTGACGGACGTGGTGGAGGACGAGCTGGCGTACGGCATGGAGTCGCTGGGCCTTCCACCTGCGGTGATGCGCCGCCGGGTGGAGGAGACCCTCGACCTGCTGGGCCTGAACGAACTCCGCGACCGCCCCATCGCCACCCTGTCCGGCGGCCAGCAGCAGCGGGTCGCGATCGGCTCCGTCCTGACCCCGCACCCGAAGGTCCTGGTGCTGGACGAGCCGACGTCCGCCCTGGACCCGGCGGCGGCGGAGGAGGTCCTCGCCGTGCTGCAGCGCCTGGTGCACGACCTGGGCACGACGGTGCTGATGGCGGAACACCGGCTGGAGCGGGTCGTCCAGTACGCCGACCGGGTCCTGCTGCTCCCCTCCCCGGGCGCTGCCCCCGTGGTCGGCACCCCGGCCGAGGTCATGGCCGTCTCCCCCGTCCATCCCCCGGTGGTCTCCCTCGGCCGGCTGGCGGGCTGGTCCCCCCTGCCGCTCTCCGTCCGCGACGCCCGCCGCACGGCCGCTCCGCTGAGGTCCCGCCTGGCCGGAGCCACCCCCGCTACCCCCGCCGCCCTCGCCGCCCCCGCCGCCCTCGCCGCCCGGCACGAAGCCCCCGGCACGGCTCCCGCGTCGGGCACGGCGGCGGAGCCGACGGCGGCCGGGGTCCA
>NZ_JBGWAB010000062.1:0-43724 GCF_041862025.1 Streptomyces sp. AB3(2024) | reverse complement strand
CGTGGCCCACACGGGACCGGCCGGCGCGGGCCCGGGAGGGGACCCCGCCCCCGGACGCGGCGGGACCGTGGTCGGCGCGGGCCCGGCCGGCGCGGGACCCGGAGGGGGCGGCGGTGCGGTCGGTGCCGGGCCCGCCGGGGCCGGGCCCGTCGGCGTCGGGTCCGTCGGCGTCGGGTCCGCCGGGGTCGGCGGGTCCGTCGGGGTCGGCGGGTCCGTCGGGAGGGTCAGGAAGAGGCCCGCCCGCAGGCGCTCCGGCCGGTCCCCGATCGCCCCGCGGTTCGCCTCGTAGAGGGCCCGCCACCCGCCCCGCACCCGCCTCTTGCGCGCGATCGCGTCCAGCGTCTCCCCGACCCGCACCACGTGCACCCGCCCCGCCAGCCCGTACCGCTTCGCGCACACCGGCCACGCCCCCCACCCCTGGGCGCCGAGCAGTTCCTCGGCCACCAGGATCTGCTGCTCCCGGCTCGCCAGGTCCGCCCGCGCCGCGTGGGCGAGGCCCCCGTACTCCTCCCACGTCGGCTGCCGGAACTGCAGCCCCCCGTAGAAGCCGTTCCCGGTGTTCACCGCCCACCGCCCGCCGCTCTCGCAGTCGGCGACGCAGTCCCACGGCCACTGCCCGCCCGGACCGCAGTCCCCCGGCCCGCGCCCGGCCGCCACGCCCGGCGGACCGGGCGCCGGGGGCGGCGGCACGGCGGCGGCGCCGGCCCGGACGGCACCACCGGCGCCGGAGGCACTCACGGCACCGGCCGGCACGGGTACGAGCACCAGCACGGCCACGGCGGCGGCAGCCGACACGGCACGCCGGAGGCGGAGTTCGGGCATCGGGTCACGCTACGCGGCCCCCTCCCCGCGCCCGGCCCGCCACGCGGCGCTCCCCCGCGCCCCACCCGGACGGACGCCCGCCGACCCCTCCCGGAAGCGGCCAGCGGCGACCATCAACTGGGCACAAACAAACAACAGTTGACACCAAAGGGAAGCGCCGCTCGCCGGGTTCACTCCTTCGGGTGGCCGGTTCGATTCCGTTCCCTCAAACGGCGTGACCCCGGCGACCGCTGCTCCGTTGTGCCCGGCGAGCCGGGAACCCCCCGGCCTCCGCACGAATGAGGAGCCACCCCGTGCCGCGCATGCTCGACGTCAGTCTTGAGGTACGTGCCGAGATCGGTGACGAAGAAGCCGACAGGCTGCTCACCGGCGACGATGCCCCGCGCAGTTACGACTGCACCTCCTGCCGCACCCCCGGCGACCCCGAGACCGACCCCACGAGCACGGTGCTGTTCGTCGGCGAGGAGACCGCGGTGCTGGCCTTCGCCCACGCCGGCTGCATCCCCTCCCAGGTGGTCACGGTCTCCGAGGAGCAGCTCCAGGGCGCCGTCCGCAGCATCACCGGCGACAGCCCCGCCCCGGAGGCCGCCGACGCCCCGCACGCCGTTCCCGGCGGCCAGGCCGTCCTCGGGATCACCAGCGGCCTGGTCCTGATCCGCGGCGAGCTGCACCCGGCCCTGGTCGTCGAGCCGACCGCGCCGATCGCCCGCCCCGGCACCACCGGCCCCGGCGACGACTTCCTGCCTCTCCTCATCGAGCAGGGCTTCATCCCCGTCACGGACACCAACGAGGTCCCCTCCGTGCTCCCGGGCTGGTCCGTGCTCCTGGCCGGAGGCCAGCTGCACGCCGTGCTCCAGCCCGGCGCCGAGGGCGGCCCGCAGGTGGCGTGGTGGCAGGCGCACCAGGCCCTGAGCGTCACCGACGGCTGGCGGGCCGCCGTCAACAAGACCCAGCGCGTGCTCATCTACGCCGCCCCGGTCGGCTCCATCGGCCAGCAGCCCCGCGAGGACCTGCTCCGCGACGCCCTGGACAAGGCCGCGAGCAACGGCAAGCTGGTCGCCGCCGCGATGCCTCTCGCCGGAGCTCCGGGCGCCTGACCCGCCCTTCCCTCCCCATCCCGGAACCACCGCCCACCCCGCCCGCTGGGGCCGGGCGGTATGCGCCGGGGGTGCGCGGTCCGTCCCGCGCACCCCCGGCGATCTGCGTTTTCCGTCCCGTCACCCCGCATCCGCAGGGCCCCGGGTTCGTTGGCTGATACGTGCATTCATACGACCCCTCCCGCGCCCCGTCCTATCCGAGCAGCGTCCCCCCGATGCGCCCCGCACGGGACCGGGACGTCCCCCCGGCCGCTTCGCACACCCCGATCTACGACACGCTCTGCTCGGAGTACATGCGCGCCTTCCGGGCGCTGCCGGGCGACCGCAGCGGCGAGGAGCACCTCGGCTTCACCGCGTTCTCGTACGGCTCCTCGTACCCCATGGTCCCGTACGGCGGCTCCTACACCGGCAGCCCGTACGGGAGCGGCTGGAACGGTTCCGCATGGCAGCAGAGCGAGCCCTGGCAGCCCTCGTACCCGCCCGTACCGGCCCCGCAGCCCTCCTACGCCCACGCCGCCGCCTCCGGATACGCCGGCGGGCGGCAGCACCAGACCGGGATGCAGCACATCCCGGCGGCCCTGCCGCCCGCTCCGCGCCGGGGATACTGACCCCGGCGGCGACCCGCTACTTCTTCTTCTTGTACTGGGCGCCGCGCTTCTCGCGCACCCGCACCGAGATGTGGATCGGGGTGCCCTCGAAGCCGAACTCCTCGCGCAGACGGCGCTCGATGAAGCGCCGGTAGCCGTGCTCCAGGAAGCCGGAGGCGAAGAGGACGAACCGCGGCGGCTTGCTGCCCGCCTGGGTACCGAACAGGATGCGGGGCTGCTTTCCGCCGCGGATCGGGTGCGGGTGCGCCGCGACGACCTCGCCGAGGAAGGCGTTCAGCCGGCCGGTGGGGACGCGCGTCTCCCAGCCCGCGAGGGCGGTCTCGATCGCGGGGACCAGCTTCTCCATGTGGCGGCCGGTCAGCGCGGAGACGTTGACCCGGGGCGCCCAGGAGACCTGCTGCATCTCGGTCTCGATCTCGCGTTCGAGGTAGTAGCGGCGCTCCTCGTCGAGCTCGTCCCACTTGTTGTACGCGATCACGATCGCGCGGCCCGCCTCGACGGCCATGGTGATGATGC
This sequence comes from Streptomyces sp. AB3(2024), assembly GCF_041862025.1. NCBI lineage: Bacteria > Bacillati > Actinomycetota > Actinomycetes > Kitasatosporales > Streptomycetaceae > Streptomyces > Streptomyces sp. AB3(2024). Next base: position 40,681 of record NZ_JBGWAB010000062.1, on the reverse strand, counting down.
GCTGGTCCTGGACGCTGATCTGCTCGGTCGTGTCGATCAGGATGACCGCGACCTCCGCCTTCTCGACGGCGGCGGCCGTGCGCAGGGAGGCGTAGTAGTCGGCGCCCTGCTGCAGGTGCACCTTCTTGCGGATGCCCGCGGTGTCCACGAACTTCCAGGTGACGCCGCCGAGCTCGATCAGCTCGTCGACCGGGTCGCGGGTGGTGCCGGCCAGCTCGTTGACGACGACGCGGTCCTCGCGGGCGACCTTGTTCAGGAGCGAGGACTTGCCGACGTTCGGGCGGCCGATCAGGGCGATGCGGCGGGGGCCGCCGAGGGCGGCGCCGCCGAAGGTCTGCTCGGGGGCCTCCGGCAGGGCCTCCAGGACCGCGTCGAGCATGTCGCCCGTACCGCGGCCGTGGAGGGAGGAGACCGGGTGCGGCTGGCCGAGACCCAGCGACCACAGGGAGGCCGCGTCGGCCTCGCCGCTCTGGCCGTCGACCTTGTTGGCGCAGAGCACGACGGGCTTGCCGGCCCGGCGCAGCAGCCTGACGACGGCCTCGTCGGTGTCGGTGGCGCCGACCTTGGCGTCGACGACGAAGACGACCGCGTCGGCGGCCTCGATGGCGTACTCGGCCTGGGCGGCGACGGAGGCGTCGATGCCGAGGACGTCCTGCTCCCAGCCGCCGGTGTCGACGACCTTGAAGCGGCGACCGGCCCACTCGGCCTCGTAGGTCACACGGTCGCGGGTGACGCCCGGCTTGTCCTCCACGACGGCCTCGCGGCGGCCGATGATGCGGTTCACCAGGGTCGACTTGCCCACGTTCGGGCGGCCCACGACGGCGAGGACGGGCAGCGGGCCGTGTCCGGCCGCCTCGATCGCGCCTTCGACATCCTCGATGTCGAAGCCTTCCTCCGCGGCGAGCTCCATGAACTCCGCGTACTCGGCGTCGCCAAGTGCTCCGTGGTCGTGCTGGTCGTTCATGAAGTCCGTTCCTCGTCGTTCGTGGTGATCGGTGGCATCCGCGCAGCGCGGGTCCACTACTAGGTCAAGTCTCGCTCAGCGGCCGGTGAGGCGCTTGGCGTCGGCCAGGTGGGCGGTCAGCCGTCCCTGGATGCGTTCGGTGGCCTGGTCCAGCGCGGTGCGCGTACGCCGCCCGGTGCCGTCCCCGGCGTCGAAGGCGGAGCCGAAGACGACGTCCACCCGGCTCTTCAGTGGCGGCAGGCCCTTGACGAGCCGCCCCCGGGCCTCGGTGCTGCCGAGGACCGCGACGGGCACGATCGGGGCGCCGCTGCGGACCGCGAAGTACGCGAGCCCGGCGCGCAGGGAGGCGAAGTCGCCCTCGCCGCGGGTGCCCTCGGGGAAGATCCCCAGGGCGCCGCCCCGCTCCAGCACCCCGAGCGCGTGGGTGATGGCGGTGCGGTCCGTGCCGGTCCGGTCCACCTTCACCTGGCCGATCCCCTGCAGGAAGGGACCGAGGGGGCCGATGTAGGCCTCCTTCTTGATCAGGAAGTGCAGGGGCCGGGGCGCGGTGCCCATGACCATGGGGCCGTCTATGTTGTGGGCGTGGTTCACGGCCAGGATGACGGGGCCGGAGGCGGGCACCTTCCAGGCGCCCAGTACGCGCGGCTTCCACAGCCCGTACATGAGCCCGATGCCGATGCGCCTGCCGACCGCCGCACCCTTGAGGGAGGGCGTACCGCTCACCTGTCCCGCCGTTCCGTGCCGCCGGTCGCGCTCCGCCGCTCTTCGACCAGGGTCACGACGCACTCGATGACCTGGTCGAGGGTGAGCTCGGTGGTGTCCACCTCCACGGCGTCGCCGGCCTTGGCCAGCGGGGAGGTCTTGCGGCCGGAGTCGGCCGCGTCGCGCTTGATCAGGGCTTCCTTGGTGGCCGCGAGGTCCGTGGCCTCCTTGCCGCGCAGCTCGCCGCTGCGGCGGGCCGCGCGGGCCTCGGCGGAGGCCGTCAGGAAGATCTTGAGGTCGGCGTCGGGCAGGACGGTGGTGCCGATGTCGCGGCCCTCGACCACGATGCCCTCGGCCTCCCGGGCCGCCTCGACGGCGATGGAGCGCTGGAGCTCGGTGATCAGGGTCCGCACCTCGGGGACGGCGCTGACGGCGCTGACCTTGGAGGTGACCTCCCGGGTGCGGATCGGGCCGGAGGCGTCCAGGCCGTCGACGGTGATGGTGGGCGCGGCCGGATCCGTACCGGACACGAGGGCGGGCTTGCCCGCCGCGACGGCGATGGCCTGCGGGTCGTCGGTGTCGACACCGTTGGTGATCATCCACCAGGTGATGGCCCGGTACTGGGCGCCGGTGTCCAGGTAGCGCAGCCCGAGCTTGGCGGCCACGGCCTTGGAGGTGCTGGACTTGCCCGTGCCGGAGGGACCGTCGATGGCGACGATCACGGCGGACTGAGCGGCGGTTTCCACGGTGCGGGCACCTTCCTGGTTGCGCGTACGTGTCCGGGCGCGCCAAGAGCGCCCCTCCCCCAGGTTACCGGCCCCCGGCGCCCCCTGACTCCGCCGCGTCCCCGCCCCGTGCGGAGGCGGGACGGACGGGGGGTGCCGGGGGGCCCGGTGCGACTACTGCTGGCGCAGGGCCCAGCCCCGCTCGCGCAGCTCGGCGGTCAGGCCGGCGACGGCGCGGGGCTCCACCATGAGCTGCACCAGACCGGCCTGCTGGCCCGTGGCGTGCTCGATCCGCACGTCCTCGATGTTGACCCCGGCCCGGCCCGCGTCGGCGAAGATCCGCGCCAGCTCGCCGGGCTGGTCGCTGATGAACACCCCGACCGTCTCGTAGGCCGTGGGGGCGGCGCCGTGCTTGCCGGGGACCCGGACCCGGCCGGCGTTTCCGCGCCGCAGGACGTCCTCGATGCCCTCGGCCCCGCCCCGGCGCTTGGCCTCGTCGGCCGACTGGAGTCCGCGCAGGGCCTCGACGGTCTCCTCCAGGTCGGCGGCGATCCCGGCCAGGACGTCGGCCACCGGCCCCGGGTTCGCCGAGAGGATCTCCACCCACATGCGGGGGTCGGAGGCCGCGATCCGGGTTACGTCGCGGATGCCCTGTCCGCACAGGCGCACGGCGGTCTCGTCCGCCTCCTCCAGGCGTGCGGCGACCATGCTCGAAACGAGCTGCGGGGTGTGGGACACCAGGGCGACCGCCCGGTCGTGCGCGTCGGCGTCCATCACGACGGGGACGGCCCGGCACAGCGCGACCAGTTCCAGTGCCAGGTTCAGCACCTCGTGGTCGGTGTCGCGGGTGGGCGTGAGCACCCAGGGGCGCCCTTCGAAGAGGTCGGCGGTGGCGGCCAGCGGCCCGGAACGTTCCTTGCCGGCCATGGGGTGGGTGCCGATGTACGCGGAGGTGTCGGCGCCGAGGGCGGCCAGCTCCCGGCGGGGCCCGCCCTTGACGCTGGCCACGTCCACGTAGGCGCGGGCGAGCCCGCGTCCGATCGCGTCGGCCAGGGCCGCGGCGACGTGGGCCGGGGGGACGGCGACGATCGCGAGGTCGACCTGCCCCTCGGGGGCGTCGTCGCTGCCGGCGCCGAGGGCGGCGGCGGTACGGGCCTGCGCCGGGTCGTGGTCGACCAGGTGGACGGCGATGCCGCGGGCGGTCAGGGCGAGCGCCGCGGAGGTGCCGATCAGTCCGGTTCCGATGACGACGGCGGTTCTCACGGGGCGCTCCAGGGTGATCGCGTGACGGCGGGTCCTGACTCAGGGTAGCCACCCGGTGCGCGGCGAGGGCCCGGCGGCCGGACCGTGGGACGGCGGCCGGGTCCCGGCGGGGCCCGCTACAGGTTCTGCGCCCTGATGATGTCCTCCAGCGAGCCGGAGGGGATCGACCCCTCGGGGCTCAGTTTGTCGACGGCCTGCGGCAGGGACCGCGCGATCTGGTCGGCGGCCTGTTCGGGGCTGACGCCGGCCTGTTCGGCGGCCTTGCGCAGGGTCCCGTCCGGCAGCGCCTCGGCGATCTGCGAGCCGCTGACGGGCTGGTTCTCCCCGGTACCGAGCCAGGACTGTGCCTGGTCGGCGAGGCCGGACCTGGTCAGCATGTCCATGAGCCCGCCGAGGGGGTTGTTCCCGCCGCCGCCACCGGCATGGCCGTTGCCGCCGCCGAGGGCCCCGAGCAGCGCGCCGAGGATGTCGCCCGCGCCGCCGCCCTGACCGCCCTGACCGCCACCGCCGAGGAGTCCGCCGAGCAGGGAGCCGAGGTCATTGCCCGCCATGGTCACGCCTTTCGCAGAGGGACCGGGCCGCGCGCAGGCGTCACACCCGACTTGAAGACACGGACAATGTCACCCGTATCAGGGCATGTCGCCACCTGACGCACGCCCTTCGGCGCCCCCTGCGGTAGAACCACCGGCATGATCTTCCACATCGTCCCGCTCGCCGACTGGAGCGCCGCGCCCGAGCTCCCGTACGCCCCGCCCTCGCTGGCCTCGGAGGGATTCGTGCACTGTTCTGCGGACCGCCCGACCGCCCTCGCCATCGTGGAGGCCCGCTACCGGAACACGCCCGGCACCCTGCTCGCCGTGGAGCTCGACGAGGCGGCCCTGACCGCCGAGGTCCGCCGGGAGTCCGGTTCCGACGGCCGCTACCCCCACGTGTACGGGCCGTTGAACCGGGACGCCGCGGTACGCGTGTGGGAGGTGGTACGCGTCCCGGACGGCCCTGCGGACCTTCGCCCGCGGCAGTAGTGCGGGGTGGAGCGGAACCGCAGGGTGTGGCGGGCTTCTCCCGGAGCCCGGCACGCGCCAGGATGCTGCTCGCCATCCCGGCCCCCCATCGAGGAGTCCCCATGACCGACACCCATCCGATGAGCGACACCGCGTCCGCCGCCCGCCGCACGGTACTGGCGGCGGGCGCGGCCGCCCTCGCCGGCAGCACGCTCGCCGCCTGCGGCGGTGGCGGCGGCGGCACGGAGAAGCCCGCCCAGGACTCCGGCAGCGCGCCGAACGCCGCGCAGTCCCCCGGCGAGGCCTCCGGCTCCGCCGCGGGCAAGGTCCTGATGAAGTCCTCGTCGGAGATCCCGGTCGGCGGTGGCGTCGTGCTCAAGGAGCAGAAGCTGGTGGTGACCCAGCCGACGGCCGGGTCCTTCCGCTGCTTCTCCGCGGTGTGCACGCACCAGGGCTGCCTCGTGAACAAGCCCGAGAACGGCCTGATGCACTGCCCGTGCCACGGCAGCGAGTTCCAGGCCTCGGACGGCGCGGTGGCCAAGGGCCCGGCCACCCGGCCGCTCCCGGAGAAGAAGATCACCGTGGCGTCCGACGGTGTAATCTCGCTCGCCTAGCGCGGCCCGGGGCGCCTAACCTCCCCGGATGGACGACCTCACCCTGGTACGGGACCACACGATCTACGCCTGCGTGATGGGCTCCCGTGCCTTCGGGCTGGCGACGGAGGCGAGCGACACCGACCGGCGCGGTGTCTTCCTCGCCCCCACCCCGCTGTTCTGGCGGTTCGAGAAGCCGCCGACGCACGTGGAGGGGCCCCGGGAGGAGGAGTTCTCCTGGGAGCTGGAACGCTTCTGCGAACTGGCCCTGCGCGCCAACCCGAACATCCTGGAGTGCCTGCACTCCCCCCTGGTCGAACGGCTCACCCCGGCCGGCGAGGAACTCCTCTCCCTGCGCGGGGCGTTCCTCTCCCGCCGGGCCCACACCAGCTTCAGCCGCTACGCCGCCTCCCAGCACGGCAAGCTCCTCGCGGACGTCCGCCGGCACGGCGCCCCGCGCTGGAAGCACGCCATGCACCTGCTGCGCCTGCTGATCTCCTGCCGCGACCTGCTGCGCACCGGCCGCCTGACGATCGGGGCGGGCCCGGACCGCGAGGGCCTCCTCGCGGTCAAGCGCGGCGAGCGGACCTGGGAGGAGGTCGACGCCTGGATGGCCCGCCTCACGGAGGAGACCGACACGGCCCTCACCACGACCCCGCTCCCCGCGGAGCCGGACCTCGCCCGCGTGACGGACTACCTCCACCGCACCCGCCGCGCCTCGGCCGCCTAGCCGGACCCCGCCGCCCGGTCATCCCACCAGCGGCTCGCGGCACCGGACCACGAACGCGTCGAGCACGGGTCACGCGTCCCAGAGGGTGCCGAAGGACAGGAGCTCGTCGCGGTACTCGATGCGGCCCTCCCAGTCCCGGGGCCAGACGTCCGCGCCGAGGTGGGCGCCCGCGAAGGCGCCGGCCAGGCAGGCGATCGAGTCGGAGTCGCCCGCCGTGCAGGCGGCGCGGCGCAGCGCGAGGAGGGGTTCGTCGGGGAAGAGGAGAAAGCAGTGCAGGGCGGTGGCCAGGGCCTCCTCGGCGATCCAGCCCTCACCGGTGGCCAGGCAGGGGTCGGTTTCCGGGGAAGGGGCCCGCAGGGCCGCCGCTAGGCGGTCCAGGACGGCCAGGCAGTCGTCCCAGCCCCGGGCGATGAAGGACTCCGGCGAGGCGTCGCAGGCGGTGCGCATCCAGAGGTCGCCGAGCCAGCGCTCGTGGTAGCGGGTGCGGTTCTCCAGGGCGTACGAGCGCAGCCGTCCGACCAGGCCCGTCACCTCGGTGCCCTGCGCGAGCAGGTACACGGCGCGGGCCGTCAGGTCGGAGGCGGCGAGGGCGGTGGGGTGGCCGTGGGTGAGGGCGGACTGGAGCTGGGCGGCGCCCGCACGTTCCTCCTCCGTCCAGCCGGGGACCAGCCCGACCGGCACCACGCGCATGTTCGCACCGCAGCCCTTGGAGCCGGTCTGGCTGGCGTCGCGCCAGTCCCGCTCCGGGTGGTCGAGGAGGCTGCAGGCCACCATGCAGGTGCGGCCGGGGGCCCGGTTGTTCTCCGGGGAGTGGTACCAGTCGACGAACTCCTCGCGGACCGGCCGGGCGAGCCGCAGCGGACCGACCGGGCCGCGTTCGGCGGCGGTGCGCATGCCCCGGGCCAGCGCCAGGGTCATCTGGGTGTCGTCGGTGACGACGGCGGGGCGGGGCAGGGCCATCTGCCGCCACGGCCCGGTCTTGGCCAGGATGGACGGCACGTCGTTGAACTCGGTCGGGAAGCCGAGGGCGTCGCCGAGGGCGAGGCCGATCAGGGCGCCGGTGGCGGGGCGCTTGTCCGCTATCGGGCGGGGCGGCGTCGGGCTGGTCATCGGGCGGGGCCTTCCGTGGGGCGGAGCAGGGGCGGGTGCAGGGCGGTCGCCGGTCCCGCCCGGTAGAGCGCGGCGGGTTTTCCGCGGCCGCCGGTCAGGCGGGCGGCGCCGGGGACGGCCTCGACGAAGCCGGGCGTGGCGAGGACCTTGCGGCGGAAGTTGGGGCGGTCCAGGGCGGTGCCCCAGACGGTCTCGTACACGGCCCGGAGCTCCCCGAGGGTGAACTCGGGCGGGCAGAAGGCGGTGGCCAGGCAGGTGTACTCCAGCTTGGAGCCCACCCGCTCCCGCGCGTCCGCCAGGATCCGCGCGTGGTCGAAGGCCGGCTCCGTCACCTCCCCGACGGGGACCCAGCTCGCCCGGTCGGCGTCCCCGCCGCCCTCCGCGGCCGGTTCGGGCATGTCGGGGACCAGCGCGGTGAAGGCCACCGAGACGACCCGCATGCGGGGGTCCCGGTCGGGTTCGCTGTAGGTGCGCAGCTGTTCCAGGTGGAGGGAGGCGACCAGGGAGGGGGCCAGGCCCGTCTCCTCGGCGAGTTCTCGGCGGGCCGCGGTCTCGGCGGACTCGCGCGGCAGGACGAAGCCGCCGGGCAGGGCCCAGGCGCCCGCGTACGGTTCCTGCCCGCGCCGGATCAGCAGGACGTGCAGGACGCCGCCGCGCACGGTGAGGACGGCGAGGTCGACGGTCACCGCGAACGGCTCGAAGGCGTACGGGTCGTAGGGCGCGGGCCCGTCCGGCCCCGGCTTCCCGGTGTCACCCGCGCCCGCGCTCATCGCCGCTCCGGGAGGGGGGCCGCGAACTGCCAGCCTTCCTCCAGCAGGGTGTCGACCGCTGCCACGGCCGTCTCCAGCCGGGTGCGCCGGTCCCCGCTCACGACCAGGAAACGCCTTCCGGTGCGCGCGAGTTCCCGCCGGAACCGGCCGGTCATCCACGGTCTCAGCTGCGGTCCGTCGCGCAGCCCGTCGTCCTCGAAGGGCACTCCGGCGTCGTCCGTCAGCAGGTACAGGTCACGCCGGGTCAGCTCGGCGATCTTCTCGACCTCCCGGCTGCGCCCGCCCGTGTACCGCTCGTGCCAGATGCCGGTCGCGAAGGAGTCGGTGTCGCAGAACAGCACCGGCGAGCCCAGCCGGGCCGCCCGTTCCTCCGCCGCGTCCTGGCGGCGGGCGATCACCGGGAACTCCTGCGAGGTGAAGGCCACGTCCGTCCAGGAGGCGGCCGGGTCCGCCGCGCGGGCGGCGGCGAGCTTCTCCTCGCTGTACTCGCGCCCGTACTCGGCGACCCAGCCGGTCTTCGCCCACACCCCGCCGCGCCGCCGGTAGTGCGCGGCCAGTTCGCGGGAGAGGGTGGTGGTCCCGGTGGACTCGGCGCCGAGGACCACCACCCGCCGGGTCAGGGCGGCCCGTACGGCCGGTCCCAGGAACTCCCAGCATCCGGCCGGGTCCGCGCGCACGGCCGTCCCCGAGACCGGGAACAGGGTGCGCGCCGGGTCCACGCAGACCTCCTCGGCACCGAACCGCCGCGCGAGCTCGGTCCCGTAGGCCTCGGAGGTGAAGACGGCGTCCACGCGCCGGCCCACCGCGCTGCGGAAGATCGCCATGTGCGCCTCCCAGACGGCCGGGTCGTGCAGGTCCACGGGGACGTCGTCCACCGCGCCGACCACCTCGGCGCCGGGGTGCGCCTCGCGCATCCAGGCCACCCGGTCGGCGAGCGGCACCGACTCCACGGAGGCGGCGCACACCAGCACGGTGAGCCGCTCGCACTGGTCCTGGGCGGTGCGCACCAGGTGGTGGTGTCCGGCGTGCGGCGGGTAGAACTTGCCCAGCACCAGCCCGTGCCGGTAGCGCTTGCCGCCGCTCACGCCGCCGCCCCCACTGCCGTACGGGCGCCGGTCGCCGGGAGGGTGCGCCGCCAGCCGACCAGGCCGGCCACGCACAGGGCGAGGAAGCCGACGTACAGGACCGAGGTCAGGTACAGGCCCTTGTAGGCGTAGAGCGGGATGTAGACGAGGTCGGCGGCGATCCACAGCCACCAGGACTCCAGGAGCTTGCGGCACTGCCCGTAGGTGGCCATGAGCGAGAGCCCGGTGGTGAGGGCGTCGGCGAAGGGGACGGTGGAGTCACTGACCCCGCCCAGCAGCAGGGTCAGCCCGGCGACCCCCACCGCCCCCGCCGCGAGCAGCCAGGCCCATTCGGTGGCCGTGGTGCGGCGCACCGGCAGGGCTCCGGCGGTTCCTGGTCCACCCCCGTGGGTCCAGGACCACCAGCCGTACGCGGCGAGGGCGATGAAGACGACCTGCAGCCCGGCGTCGGCGTAGAGGCCGGACTGCGCGAAGAGCACGATGAAGAAGACGTTGTTGGCGATGCCGACCGGCCAGTTGGCGATGTGCTGCCGGGCCACGAGGACGACGCACACGGCTCCGGTGACGAAGCCGAGCACCTCGGTCCAGCTGGTACTCCACCCCATGGCTGTTGCCCCACTTCCTTTAATAGTCACTCTGACTATAAACAGGATCGGGGGTCCCGGACAAGACGGAAGCCCGCGGCGCCTGGGGGCGTCGCGGGCTTCCGGTGTACTGCGGGGTCCTACGGGGTCCTACAGACCGACCTCGCGCATCAGCATGCCGACCTCGGTGTTGGTCAGGCGGCGCAGCCAGCCCGACTTCTGGTCGCCCAGCTCGATCGGGCCGAACGAGGTGCGCACGAGCTTCTCCACCGGGAAGCCGGCCTCGGCCAGCATGCGGCGGACGATGTGCTTGCGGCCCTCGTGGAGGGTCACCTCGACCAGGTAGTTCTTGCCGAGCTGGTCGACGACGCGGAAGTGGTCGGCCCGCGCGTAGCCGTCCTCCAGCTCGATGCCGTCCTTGAGCTTCTTGCCGATGTCACGCGGCAGCGGGCCGGTGATCGCGGCGACGTAGGTCTTCTTGACGCCGTACTTCGGGTGCGTGAGGCGGTGGGCCAGCTCACCGTGGTTGGTGAGCAGGATGATGCCCTCGGTCTCGGTGTCGAGGCGGCCGACGTGGAAGAGACGGGTCTCACGGTTGGTGACGTAGTCGCCCAGGCACTGGCGGCCGTCCGGGTCCTCCATGGTGGAGACGACGCCGGCCGGCTTGTTCAGCGCGAAGAACAGGTACGACTGGGTGGCGACGGTCAGGCCGTCCACCTTGATCTCGTCCGACGGCTTGACGCGCTTGCCCTGCTCCAGCACGATCTCGCCGTTGACCTCGACGCGCGCCTGCTCGATGAGCTCCTCGCACGCCCGGCGCGAGCCCATGCCGGCCCGGGCGAGCACCTTCTGGAGGCGCTCACCCTCCTCCTCGGCACCCGGGAAGGTCTTCGGGGTCTTGATCACGGGCTTGTCGGCGTACCGGTCGCGCACGCGCTCCTCGATGCGCGCGTCCAGCTCGCGGGGGCGGGACTGGCCGCTGCGGCTGCCGGGACCGCTGCGCGGGCCGCCGGCCCCGCCGATACCGGGCGTCCTGGAGGTCTTGGGGCCGCCCTTGGCACCGCCGCGCGCCGCCGCGCCGCGGGCGCCGCCGCCACCGGCACGGGGGCCGCTGCGGCCGTTGCGCTCGCCCTCGGGGCCGACGTCGTAGCGGCGCTCCTCGGGGCGGGGGTTGCGGGGGCGCTGGGGCGCCTGGTCGCGGTCGCGGTCGTAGCCGCCACCCTGGGACCCGCCGGAGGAGGAGCCGCCGCGGTAGCCGCCACCGCCGGAGGAGGAGCCACCGCCGGAGGAGCCGCCGCGGTAGCCGCCACCGCCGGAGGAGGAGCCACCTCGGTAGCCACCCCCGCCGGAGGAGGAGCCACCGCGGGAGTTACCGCCGCCGGAGGAGGAGCCGCCGCGGTAGCCACCGCCGGAGGAGGAGCCGCCACGGGAGTTACCGCGTCCGCCACCACCACCGCCGCCGCTGTTCCTGTTGCCGCCGCCGTTGCCGTTGCCGCTGCTTCGCATCAAAGTTCCGTCGTCTTGTCGTCTTCATCGGTATCCGGTGCGTCCGGATCGAACGACGGAACACCCTCTTGCGTCTCTGCTTCGATCGCGTCCGCCTCGGGGAGGAAGGGCGCGAGCTCCGGGAGCTCGTCCAGGCCGCGCAGGCCCATCCGCTCCAGAAAGTAGTTCGTCGTCCTGTACAGGATCGCACCTGTTTCGGGTTCCGTGCCCGCCTCGGCCACCAGACCCCGCTGCAGGAGGGTCCTCATGACCCCGTCACAGTTGACCCCGCGGACCGCCGAGACCCGGGAGCGGCTGACCGGCTGGCGGTACGCGACGACCGCCAGGGTCTCCAGGGCCGCCTGGGTGAGACGGGCCTGCTGGCCGTCCAGGACGAAGGCCTCGACGGCGGCGGCGTAGGCGGGCCGGGTGTAGAAGCGCCAGCCCCCGGCGACCTCCCGCAGCTCGAATCCGCGCCGCTGCGCCGTGTACTCGTCGGCCAGTGCCGCGAGGGCCGCGGCGACCTCGCGCGGGGCGCGCTCCAGCACCTTGGCCAGGTGCGCCACCGTCGCGGGCTCGTCGACCACCATCAGGACGGCCTCCAGGGCCCCCCTCAGGTCCAGCTCCTGCGTCGTCGTCATTCGCGTACCTCCACGACCTGGTCGAACTCGTCGGTCACCGTCGGCATCCCGTCGCCGTCCCCGCCGCTCCACCGGACCGTGAGCGTGAGCAGGGCGTCCTCCTGGTCGAGGACCACGGCCTTCTCCCGGTAGAGCTCCAGGAGGGCCAGGAAGCGGGCGACGACCGTCAGGGTGTCCGGGGCGTCCTCGGTCAGCTCCTGGAAGGTGGCCTCGCCGCGCGCCTTGAGCAGGCGGACGACGAGCCCCGCCTGTTCCCGCACGCTGACGAGGGGGGCGTGGATGTGGTCGACGTAGACCTCGGGCTTCGCCTTCGGCTGCATGGCGCGCACCGCGAGGCGGGCGAAGCCCTCGGCGCCGATGGCGATGACCACGTCGGGCAGCAGCTCGGCGTGGTGCGGTTCCAGCCCGACGGTGCGGGGGTAGCGCCTGCCCTCGTCCTCGGCACGGGTCTCGAAGATCGCGGCGATCTGCTTGTACGCCCGGTACTGGAGCAGCCGGGCGAAGAGCAGGTCCCGCGCCTCCAGCAGGGCGAGGTCGGCCTCGTCCTCCACCTCGGCGGCGGGCAGCAGGCGGGCGGCCTTGAGGTCGAGCAGGGTGGCCGCGACCACGAGGAACTCGGTCGTCTGGTCGAGGTCGCCTTCGGGGCCCATGGCGCGCAGGTGCGCCATGAACTCGTCGGTGACCTTCGACAGCGCGACCTCGGTCACGTCCAGCTTGTGCCGGGAGATCAGCTGGAGCAGCAGGTCGAAGGGGCCCTCGAAGTTCGCGAGCCGCAGGGTGAACCGCCCGTCGCCGCCCGCGGGGGCGGCCGTGGCGGCGGCCGGCCGGCGCTGCGGTCCGTCCGCACCGTCCCGCCCGGGCCCCTCCGGGAGCGTGGCGGGCCCGTCAGCGGCCCCCGGGGCCCCTGCGGCCCCATCCCCGCCCGCGGCCCGCCCGGGGCCCCCAGCGGGCTCCTCGGCGGATTCCGCCGGCTGCGGCTCCTCGGCCGCTCCTGGGCCGCGCCCCAGGCTCCGGCGGGCGGGGCGGGCGGCGGGGTGGTTCGGGGGCATCGCGGTCCAGGGTGGTACGGAGGACGGCCGGTCGGCCACGAGCAGCCTAGGCCCTGTCCGGGCGGATGTACGGGTACGCCGGGTCCGGGCGGACGACGGATCCACGGGCCACGCCCGCCGGGCGGACGTACGGCTGCACGGGGCACGCATGCGCCCGGTCCGGGCGGAGGTGCGGGCCTGCCCGCCGGGGCCCGGGGCGGACGTGCGGGCCTGCCCGCCGGGGCCCGGGGCGGACGTGCGGGCCTGCCCGTGTCCGGAGGGTCCGTGGAAGGCCTGTTCCCGCAATGGCCAGCTGCGGCGCCGCCGGGGTCCGGGGTGGATCGCCGACCGCCCGGAGGGCGTCCGGCCCCCGGGCCGGCCGACGGGATGGAACACCGTCGGGGCGGAGCCGCCGCAGGACCGCCGTCACCCGGGCCACCCGGAATCCCGGGGCGGGAACGCCGGGCGGTACCGGCAGCGCCGCGGGTGGTCAGCGGCCGCGCAGGCGGCGGACCAGGATGCTCGCATCGCCGCGGGACTCCAGGTCCGCGAGGACCACGGCCACCGCCTCGCGCACGATGCGCCCGCGGTCGACGGCGAGCCCGTGCTCCCCGCGCAGCACCAGCCGGGCGTGCTCCAGGTCCATGAGCTCCTCGGCGGAGACGTAGACCGTGATCTTCTCGTCGTGCCGTTCGCGCCCGCTGGGCCGCCGGTTCGCGCCCCGGCCCTGCCCCTTGCCGGGCCGGGGCGAGGACGCCCCGGCGGCGGTGGCAGAACCTTCCTGCGGCCTGCGCTGCGCGCCCACCGCCGGATCGCCGGCCTCCCGGCCGCCGCGTGCGTCGCCCGTCGTCCTCGTCGTGCCGTCCGCCGGTGCCGCGTGCTCCGTTCCTCCGGCCGCGGACGCCTCCTCGGCGCCCCGCCGCGGCGAGGACGACTGGAGGGCCATCCCCCCGGTCGTACGGAACAGTTCGTCCGCTCCGGGCAGACTCACTCGGCGGGACACCGGGCGAGCACCTCCCTGGCCAGCTGGCGGTAGGCGGCGGCGCCGACGGAGTTGGAGGCGTACGTGGTGATCGGCTCACCGGCGACCGTGGTCTCCGGGAAGCGCACCGTGCGGCCGATGACCGTGTGGTAGACGTGGTCGTCGAAGGCTTCGACGACGCGCGCGAGCACCTCGCGGCTGTGCACCGTACGGGAGTCGTACATCGTGGCGAGGATGCCGTCGAGCTCCAGCTCCGGGTTGAGCCGCTCCTGCACCTTCTCGATCGTCTCGGTCAGCAGCGCGACACCGCGGAGGGCGAAGAACTCGCATTCCAGCGGCACGATGACCTTGTGAGCCGCCGTCAGGGCGTTCACGGTCAGCAGGCCGAGCGAGGGCTGACAGTCGATCACGATGTAGTCGTAGTCGGCCATCAGGGGCTTGAGCGCCCGCTGCAGCGTCGACTCGCGCGCGACCTCGCTGACCAGCTGCACTTCGGCGGCGGACAGGTCGATGTTGCTCGGCAGCAGGTCCATGTTGGGGACCGCCGTCTTGAGCAGCACCTCGTCGGCCGACATGCCCCGCTCCATGAGCAGGTTGTAGACCGTCAGGTCGAGTTCCATCGGATTCACGCCGAGACCCACGGACAGCGCGCCCTGCGGGTCGAAGTCGACGAGCAGCACGCGGCGCCCGTACTCGGCGAGCGCGGCACCCAGGTTGATGGTCGACGTGGTCTTTCCCACGCCGCCCTTCTGGTTGCACATCGCGATGATCTTCGCGGGACCGTGGTCGGTCAGCGGACCCGGGATCGGGAAGTACGGCAGCGGGCGTCCGGTCGGGCCGATCCGCTCACGGCGCTGGCGGGCAGCGTCGGGGGCGAGGGTGGCCGCGTACTCGGGGTCCGGTTCGTACTCCGCGTCGGGGTCGTAGAAGTGCCCTTCGGGCACGTTGTCGTAGTCGGCGAAACCAGTGGGCTTTGCGCCGCTCAGGTCGCCGGCCCTGGAGTTCACGTCTAGGCCGTCCATGCTCTTTTGGGGCGTCGTCATGTGCTGGTGGTTTGCGAAGGTGCGGACTGCGACGGAGCCGACAGCTTCGAGCCCGGCAGGACCCTGGCCCCGCTCGGGCACGGTTGCTCGACCACCCCCAGGAGCAAATGTCGACTCATTCACAAGTCGTCTTACCTCCTCGGACGTGACCAGGACACTTATCGATAGGTCAGCGTTGCACCATGCCGACGGTTGGCGACTCTATGGCGTGTCACCGCCCAGCGGCAACACAATCCGCCGGACCCGGCACGATGTGTCGGCAACCGAACACCACTCTGTCAAGGGCGTGCGAGCTGTCGCTGCGAAGTTTCGCGGGTGTGCGAAAGGGTTAAAGGGTTACGTTCGAGGCGAGTTGAGCCGGGTCGGCGGCGGCCCCGCAAACGCCTCCGGCCGGACCTTGCGAGCAAGGTCCGGCCGGATACGTGAGATTGACGTCAGTCGTTGACGACTCAGCCGAGCAGCGTGCTCAGCTCAAGGGTCTGCAGGCCGTGGGCCTCGGCGACCGGACCGTAAACGACCTGGCCGTCATGGGTGTTGAGGCCCAGCGCGAGCGCCGGGTCGCGACGCAGCGCCTCGACCCAGCCGAGGTTCGCGAGCTGCACGATGTAGGGCAGGGTCGCGTTCGTCAGCGCGTAGGTGGAGGTGTTCGGCACCGCGCCCGGCATGTTGGCGACGCAGTAGAAGACCGAGTTGTGGACCTGGAAGGTCGGCTCGGCGTGGGTGGTCGCGCGGGAGTCCTCGAAGCAGCCGCCCTGGTCGATCGCAATGTCGACAAGGACACTTCCGGGCTTCATCTTGGCGACGAGCTCGTTGGTGACCAGCTTCGGGGCCTTCGCACCCGGGATCAGCACCGCGCCGATGACGAGGTCGGCCTCGACGACGGCCTTCTCCAGCTCGTAGGCGTTGGAGACGATCGTCTTGATCTTCGTACCGAAGATCTTGTCGGCCTCGCGGAGCTTGTTGATGTCGCGGTCCAGCAGGGTCACGTGGAAGCCCATGCCGATGGCGATCTGCGCGGCGTTCCAGCCGGAGACGCCGCCGCCGATGACCACGCACTCGCCGGCGTGGGTGCCGGGGACACCGCCGGGCAGGACGCCGCGGCCGCCGGCCGAGCGCATCAGGTGGTAGGCGCCGACCTGCGGGGCCAGGCGGCCCGCGACCTCGGACATCGGGGCGAGCAGCGGGAGGGCGCGGTTCGCCGTCTCGACCGTCTCGTACGCGATGGCGGTGGTGCCGGACTCCAGCAGGGCGTCCGTGCACTCGCGGGAGGCCGCGAGGTGCAGGTAGGTGAAGAGCGTCTGGTCCTTGCGGAGGCGGTGGTACTCCTCCGCGATGGGCTCCTTGACCTTCAGCAGCAGGTCCGCGGTCGCCCAGACCTCGTCGGCGGTGCCGAGGATCTCGGCACCGGCCGAGACGTACTCGGCGTCCGTGATCGAGGAGCCCACACCGGCGTTCTGCTCGATGAAGACCTGGTGGCCGTTGCGGACCAGCTCATGCACGCCGGCGGGCGTGATGGCGACCCGGAACTCGTTGTTCTTGACCTCGCGGGGGATGCCGACCTTCATCGTCGATCACGGTCCTTGGCTCAGGGGATATTACGGGTCACTTCCATACATACCCGCCCACAAGAACGCGCAACGGGATGCACCACGGGAAGCCGCGGTGAACCCAGTCTAATGAAGGATGAGTCACTGTCTAGCCTTGCAAACCAATAATCTCAGTCGGAAGCACTACGGATTTCGCAGGCTGCGGGGTCATCTCCCAGCAATCTGTCGGCCGCGGACCGGTGCAGCCTGGCGGCCGCCGGGTCACCCAGCCGGTCCAGCGTGTCGGCCAGCCGGACCTGAAGCGCGGCCTGAAGCCGCAGGTCCCCGGCCCGGCGCGCGAGCTCGATCGCGTCGCGGCAGGTGTGCAGCGATTCCGAGGGCCGTCCGGCGTACTCCTGGACCCGCGCCATCTCGCTCAACGCCTTTGCCTGGCCCGGGACATCGGCCAGCCTGCGGTACCCCGCGGCAGCCGCCCGCCAGCTGCGCAGCGCCTCCCCGTACCGGCCGGCGTAGGTGTGCACGTTGCCGAGCCTCCCGTACAGCCTGGCCTCGTCCGCACGCTCCCCGCGCGCGAGGGCGTGGGACAGGGCCCGGCCGAACCAGTCGGAGGCCCGCGGCCAGTCCGCCAGCTCCTGGTACGCGCCGCCTACGGATTCCATCGCGCGGCCCGTCGCGTACGGGTCGGCCGCGGCCTTTCCCGCGTCCAGCGCGGACCGGTACCGCTCCAGGGCCTCCTCGGTCCGCCCGGTCTCCGCGTCCAGATCGGCCAGGTTCAGCAGCGCGGCGGCCCGCTCCCGGTGCAGGCCGCGCCGCTCGGCCACGTCCAGGACCAGCCGGTGCAGGCCGTAGAGCTCGGGGGCGGCGGCCCCCGTACCGCGGTGCTCGGCCAGCGCCCGCACCAGCGCGGCGACCAGCCTGCGGGCCAGCGTGTCCAGTCCGCCGTCGGCCACCGCCAGGTGGGCGGCGGCGGTCAGCGCGGGCAGCCGGGTGTCCAGCCAGGTGGCGGCGGAGCGCCGGTCGGGGAAGCGCAGGGCGCGCGGCAGCCCGTCGAGGCGCTCGCGCAGCAGGTCCTCGTCCTCCTCGGCCGTGGCCCGGCAGGAGGTCAGCAGCCGTACGGTCCGCTCCAGCATCCGCGCCCGGGCCAGCTGCACCTCGGCGGGGCGCTCCTTGGCCTCCAGCAGGGCCTGGATGAGGGGGGCGAGGCAACCGGGCAGCAGGAACAGGCCGTCGGGTGCGTGCCGTACGAGGCCCAGCCCGGCGAAGTCCTCCAGGGTGGACTGCGCCGCGGCCACCGAGCAGCCGGCGAGGGCCGAGGCGGTGTGCGAGTCGAGGATCCCGGCCGGCGCGAGCGGCAGCAGCCGCAGGGTGCGCTGGGCGGGCTGCGGGAGGGACTCGTAGACCAGCCGGAAGGAACGGGCCAGCGGGCCGGCGGCGCCGGCGGGCATGTCGTGGAGCTGCTTGGCCACGTCGGCGACGGCGGCCTTGGGGTGCGCGGCGAGCCAGCCCCCGGCGAGGGCCAGCGCGGCGGGCTGCCCGCCGCACTCCTCGGCGAGGTCCTCGGCGGCGCGCGGGTCGACGGTGACACGGGTGTCCCCGATGAGCCGGGTGAGCAGCTCGACCGCGGAGGGGGTCTCCAGGCCGCCCAGGGTGCAGGGGCGGACGTCCGGGATCCCGGTGAGCGGCCCTTCGGCGGTGACCACCACCAGGCACTCGGGGGTGTCCGGGAGCAGGGCGTCGACCTGGTGCGGGTCGGCGGCGTCGTCGACGAGCAGGATCACCCGCCGCCCGGCGAGCGCCTCCCGCAGGACCGCGCTCAGATCGTCCTCGCAGGCCCCGGGCGGGGTGGCGTGTCCGAGACCCTCCAGCAGGGTCCGCACCGCCCGCTCGGTGGCGACGGTCTCCCCGCCGGGGGTGGTGAGCCGTACCCGGAGCAGACCGTCGGGGTACTGGGGGGCGACCTCGCGCACGAACGCCTCGGCGAGGGCCGTCCGCCCGGACCCGGGCCGCCCCGCGACGAGCAGCACCCGCGCGCGGGGCGCCTTGGCCTTGCGGCCCGAGAGGGTGTCGAGCCCGGTCCGTGCGATGTCCTCGCGCAGCTCCTTGAGCTCACGCCGCCGCCCGACGAAATCCGCCACGGATCCGCTCCTCTCCCTGCCTTCGGGTTGCGAGCGTAGTTCACGCAGAGCGACGACCCGTGGGGAGCGCGGCTGACAGATCGCCCGATCGGATCAGCGGATGGGCCTATTTTCCGACCTGCCCCTTCGTGGGGGCCGGATCCCGGCGCCGGGCGGCCCGTACGGGCGCGGGGCGGCGGCCACGCAGCCGGCGCGGGGCGGCGCCGGCTACGCCGTATAGGGGCGGGCCGGCCACGGGGACAGGGCCGGGCGCAGGGACTCCAGGCCGCCCTCGCCGGCCAGGGCGGCGGAGGCCGCGAGGACCCCCGTCACCAGTCCCGGGTTGCCGAGCTCGCCCGCCAGGATTCCCCGGACCAGGTCCGCGAGGGGCACCCAGGCGACCTCCATGTCGGCCTCCTCCGAGGAGGACTCCTCGTACCGCTCCCCCTCCGCTTCGGCGACCCCCCGCGCCACGAAGATCCGGATCGCCTCGTCGGAGCCGCCGGGCGAGGCGAAGAAGTCGGCCAGCACCCGCCAGTCCTCCGCCTTGACGTGCGCCTCCTCGTACAGCTCCCGCTGCGCCGCGTGCAGCGGGTTCTCGCCGGGGACGTCCAGCAGGCCCGCGGGCAGTTCCCACAGACGGTGGCGCACCGGGTGGCGGTACTGGCGGATGACCAGCACCCGCCCGTCCTCGTCCAGCGCCAGCACGCACACCGAGCCGGGGTGCACCTGGTAGTCGCGGCGTGCGACCGATCCGTCGGGCATGCGGACCTCGTCGGAGTCCACCGCCGTCTTGGCCCCCTGGAACGGCCGCCGGGTGGACAGGGTCTCCCAGGTCTCCGACGTGTCCTTGATGGCGATGCCCATGCCGATTGTCCTCCCACAACGCGCGACGGCCGGGGTACGGATCCCCGTACCCCGGCTGTCTACGTTATGCGCTCAGGCGGTCAGGTCACTTGCCCGACTGCTGGCGCTCCACGGCGGCCTTGACCAGGCCCGCGAAGAGCGGGTGCGGCCGGGTCGGGCGGGAGCGGAGCTCCGGGTGGGCCTGGGTGGCCACCAGGTAGGGGTGGACCTCGCGCGGGTACTCGACGTACTCGACGAGCTTGTTGTCCGGGGAGGTGCCGGAGAAGACCAGACCGGCCTTCTTCTCCAGCTCGCCGCGGTAGGCGTTGTTGACCTCGTAGCGGTGGCGGTGGCGCTCGTCGACGTACGCGTCGCCGTAGACCTCGCGCACGATGGAACCCTCGGCCAGCTTGGCCGTGTACATGCCCAGACGCATGGTGCCGCCCAGGTCGCCGGCGCCCTCGACGAAGGCCAGCTGCTCCTCCATGGTCGAGATGACCGGGTGCGGGGTGGAGGCGTCGAACTCGGTGGAGTTCGCCTCCTCGATGCCCGCCAGGTTGCGCGCGGCCTCGATGACCACGCACTGCAGGCCCAGGCACAGACCGAGCAGCGGGATCTTGTTCTCGCGGGCGTAGGTGATCGCGCCGACCTTGCCGTTGACACCGCGGTCGCCGAAGCCGCCGGGGACGCAGATCGCGTCCACGTCGCCCAGGACCGCCGCCGCGCCGGCCGGGGTCTTGCAGTCGTCGGAGGTGACCCACTTGATCTGGACGCGGGCCCGGTTGGCGAAACCGCCGGCGCGCAGCGCCTCGGTCACCGACAGGTAGGCGTCGGGCAGGTCGATGTACTTGCCGACGAGCGCGACCTTGACCTCGTGGTCGGGGTTGTGGACCCGGTCCAGCAGGTCCTCCCACACCGTCCAGTTGACGTCGCGGAACGGCAGGTCGAGCTTGCGCACGACGTACGCGTCCAGGCCCTCGGTGTGCAGCACCTTGGGGATGTCGTAGATCGACTTGGCGTCGATCGCGGCGACCACGGCCGCCTCGTCGACATCGCACATCAGCGAGATCTTGCGCTTGATCGAGGTCGGGACCTCGCGGTCGGCGCGCAGCACGATGGCGTCGGGCTGGATGCCGATGTTGCGCAGGGCCGCGACCGAGTGCTGGGTGGGCTTGGTCTTCAGCTCGCCGGACGGGCCGATGTAGGGCAGCAGCGAGATGTGCACGACGAAGACGTTGTCGCGGCCGACCTCGTGGCGGACCTGGCGGACGGTCTCCAGGAACGGCAGCGACTCGATGTCGCCGACGGTTCCGCCGACCTCGGTGATCACCACGTCGACGTCCGCGGTCGCCATGCGGCGGATGCGGTGCTTGATCTCGTTGGTGATGTGCGGGATGACCTGCACGGTGTCACCGAGGTACTCGCCGCGCCGCTCCTTGGCGATGACCTGCGAGTAGACCTGGCCGGTGGTGACGTTGGCCGAGCCGTCGAGGTCGACATCGAGGAAGCGCTCGTAGTGGCCGATGTCCAGGTCGGTCTCGGCGCCGTCGTTGGTGACGAACACCTCGCCGTGCTGGAACGGGTTCATCGTGCCGGGGTCGACGTTCAGGTACGGGTCGAGCTTCTGCATCGTGACCCGCAGGCCGCGCGCCTTCAGCAGCGCACCCAGGCTGGAGGCCGTCAGCCCCTTGCCGAGGGACGAAGCGACACCCCCGGTGACGAAGATGTGCTTGGTCGTCATGGATTTGGGCGGCATCGCCAAGAGGGGGCTCCCGTGGTCGCGAGGTGAGGTGCGTCCGGCGCCGTTCCGCGGAGATCCCGGGAGGGTCTCAGGGGGCGCCGAAGCTGCGGTTTCGGGGCTCCTGATTCGCACAGGCAGACCACCGGTCCACGGGGTACCAGCCTATCAGCGCCTCGACGGGTCTGCCTCCGGGCGCGCGGCGCGAGCACCGCCCACGGCGCCCTCCTTACCGCCTCACGACCGCCCTGACCTGCGCATTACCCCAGCTCACCCGTTCAGCCGAGTCACATTGTCCCAAGACTTCAGGAGATCACTAGGGTGCCGTCATACCCTGCTCGGATACCGCTGCACATCGCCGCCGAGCAGCCCGGCAAACGGCGTAACCTCGCCACTTCCGGCAATCTAGGGCTCAACGCGGGGATCCCTGCGCACAGGAGACCGCGCAACAGCGCATTGCAAGCGCCCTACGGGGCGGACGTGGCCGTTCGACTGGAGAGCAACGTGTCCGGGCGCATCGAGGATTACGCACTGATCGGGGACATGCAGACCGCGGCGCTGGTCTGCCGGGACGGGGCGGTGGACTGGCTGTGCCTGCCACGCTTCGACTCCCATGCCGTCTTCGCGAGCATTCTGGGCACCGAGGAACACGGGTTCTGGCGCATCGGTCCGGCCTTCGCGCCGGGCACGGAGCCCCCGCGGGCAGCCCGCCGCCGCTACCGGGGCGATTCGCTGGTGCTGGAGTCGGAGTGGGACACCCCCCGGGGGACCGTCCGCGTCATCGACTTCATGCCGCCCCGCGAGGACCACGCGCCGCAGCTGATCCGCATCGTGGAGGGGGTCAGCGGACGCGTCCCGATGCGTTCGGCCCTGCGGATGCGCTTCAGCTACGGCCGGGTCGTGCCCTGGGTGCACAAGGTCGACGGGCGCACCGTGGCCGTCGCCGGACCCGACTCCGTATGGCTGGACTCCGGTACGGAGACGTACGGCAAGAACCTGACGACGTACTCCGACTTCACCGTCGGCCCCGGCGACCGGGTGGCCTTCGCCATCAGCTGGCAGCCCTCCCACAAGGGGGCCCCGGAGACGCCCGACGCCGAGGCGGCCCTGGAGGCCACCAGCGACTTCTGGCGGGAGTGGGTCTACCACTGCACGTACCACGGCCCCTACCGGGAGGCCGTGATCCGCTCCCTGATCACCCTCAAGGCGCTGACGTACGCCCCCACGGGCGGGATCGTCGCCGCGCCGACCACCTCCCTCCCGGAGGAGATCGGCGGCAGCCGCAACTGGGACTACCGCTACACCTGGCTGCGCGACGCGGCGATCACCCTGTCCTCGCTGCTGCGCACCGGCTACCGCGAGGAGGCCTCGGCCTGGCGGGACTGGCTGCTGCGCGCGGTGGCCGGAGACCCGGAGAACCTGCAGATCATGTACGGGATCGCGGGCGAGCGGGAGCTGGGCGAGACCGAGCTGGACTGGCTGCCCGGGTACGAGAACTCGGCCCCCGTACGCGTCGGCAACGGCGCCGCGCACCAACTGCAACTGGACGTGTACGGCGAGGTCACCGAGGCCCTGCACCTGGGCCACATGACCGGCCTGGCCCGCAACGACTACGCCTCGGTCCTCCAGCTGAAGCTGATCCGCTACCTGGAGGTCCACTGGAACGAGCCGGACGAGGGCATCTGGGAGGTGCGCGGCCCGCGCCGCCACTTCGTGCACTCGAAGGTGATGGCGTGGGTGGCGGTGGACCGCACGATCAAGCTGATCGAGAGCGGGGACGCGGACGGACCTCTGGAGCGCTGGCGCGAGCTGCGCGACGAGATCCACGCGGACGTCTGCGAGAAGGGCTACGACCCGGAACGCAACACCTTCACCCAGTCCTACGGCTCGCGGGAGCTGGACGCCTCGCTGCTGCTGATCCCGCAGATGGGCTTCCTGCCCCCGGACGACAAGCGGGTCATCGGCACGATCGAGGCGATCCAGCGCGAGCTCTCGACCCCGGACGGCTTCATCCTGCGCTACCCGACCGCCGGTGAGGAGGCCGGTGTCGACGGCCTGGAGGGGGACGAGGGCGCCTTCCTCGCCTGCTCGTTCTGGATGGCGGACGACCTGGCGATGATCGGCCGGGTCGACGAGGCCCGCCGCCTGTTCGAGAAGCTGCTGGCCCTGCGCAACGACCTGGGACTCCTCGCCGAGGAGTGGGACCCCAAGCTCCAGCGTCAGGTCGGGAACTTCCCGCAGGCCTTCAGCCACGTCCCGCTGATCGACACGGCCCTGCGGCTGACGGCGAGCGGGGCCTACGGGGGCTGACGCGCGGCCCGGTACGTGCCCGCCTAGTCTGGAAGGGTCCAACGCCCCTCTCGGGAAGGGGGGGTGGCCATGGCACCCCTCTCGAAGGCGGGCACGGCTCTTGCCGCGCTCCGCGAGGATCTGGCCGGCACGGTCTTCACCCCGGACGACGGCGGGTACGACGAGGTCCGCAGGGTGTTCAACGGCATGGTCGACCGGCGTCCGGCCGTCATCGCCCAGTGCGAGGACGAGGCGGACGTGGTCACGGCGGTCCGCTTCGCCCGTGAGCTGGACCTGCCGGTCGCGGTCCGCGGCGGCGGCCACAGCGTGGCCGGCATGGCCCTGGGCGACGGGGCGCTGGTCGTGGACCTGCGCCGGATGCACGAGGTGACGGTGCATCCGGCGGCGAAGGCCGTCCGGGTCGGCGGTGGCGCCACCATGAGCCATCTGGACCGGGCCTGCCAGCCGCACGACCTCGCCACCACCGGCGGCCGGGCCTCCACCACCGGCGTCGGCGGATTCGTGCTCGGCGGGGGCTCTGGCTGGCTGGACCGGGCGTTCGGGCTGGCGGTGGACAACCTCGTCGGGGCGGACGTGGTCACCGCCGACGGCACGTGCGTGACGGCGACCGCCGCCGACCACCCGGAGCTGTTCTGGGCGCTGCACGGCGGCGGCGGCAACTTCGGGGTCGTCACCTCGCTGACCCTGCGGCTGCACGAGCTGCCCGCGATGTCGATCGCGATGCTGCTGTACGCACCCGAGCGGGGCGCCGAGGTCACGGGCGCGTACCGGGAGCTCATCGCGTCCGGGCCGCGCGAGGCGAGCGGCGCCGTGATCTTCCTGACCGCCCCTCCCGAACCGTTCGTCCCGCCCCACCTGGTCGGCAGCCTGCTGTGCGCGGTCCTGCTGACCTACGCCGGCCCCGAGGAGGCCATGCGCCGGCTCGCCGCGCCCCTGCTGGCGGTGCCGCACGAGGCCGAGGTCGTCACGGCCCTCCCGTACGCCGACCTCCAGTGCATGCTCGACGACCCTCCGGGCCTGCGGAACTACTGGTCCGCCGAGTACCTGACGGGCCTGCCCGACGAGGCGGTGGACGTCTTCTGCTCCCGGGCGGGTTCCATGCCGGTCCCCACCGGCACCCAGCACATCCTGTTCCCGCTGGGCGGGGCGATCGCCGAGGCGCCGGACGGGTTCCCCGTGCCGTACCGGGACTCGCCGTGGGCGGTGCACCCGTTCGCCATCTGGGAGGATCCGGCCGACGACGAGCGGTGCCGGCAGTGGGTGAAGGACGTACGGGCCGACGTACGGCCCTGGAGCAGCGGGGCGGTGTACCTCAACTTCACCGGCGACGAGGGCGCGGAGCGGGTGGCGGCCGGGCTCGGCGAGGAGAACCTGCGCCGTCTCGGCGCGGTGAAGCGGCACTACGACCCCGACAACGTCTTCCGCTTCAACCACAACATCAGGCCCGCATGACCCTTTGGTAGCGTCCGCGATATGGACAACCAGGGCGGAATCACGGTTCAGCGGGCACTGGAGCTGCCGGGACTGCGCGGCGGTCTCCCGGAGGTGGTGGCCTGCGCCGACCGGCTGGGCCGGACCGTCCGCTGGGTGCACGCCGGCGAGGTCCCCAACATCGCCTCGCTGCTCAAGGGCGGGGAGCTGCTGCTGACCACCGGACTGGGGCTGGGCACCCGGCCCGCCGAACAGCGCGCCTTCGTACGCCGTCTCGCGGACCGGGGCATCGCCGCGCTGGTGGTGGAACTCGGCCCGCGGTTCACGCGGCTGCCGGCCACCATCGTGGAGACCGCGAAGGCCGCGGGGCTGCCGCTGGTGCAGCTGCACCGCGAGGTGCCCTTCGTGGCCGTCACCGAAGAGGTCCACACCGAGATCGTCAACGGGCACTACGCGCTGCTCCAGCGGGCCGAGGAGGTCCACCGGCGCTGCACCGAGGCCCTGCTGGGGGGCGGCGGGATCCCGCAGGTGCTGCGCGTCCTGGCCGACTTCACCTCGAACCCCGTCTTCCTGGAGACCGCGGACGGCCAGCTGCTGTACGCCGCCGGGCCGGGCACCGGGGACGCCGCCGCCGACCCCCTCCAGGTGTGGGAGGGCCTGCGCGGCCAGCGCGCGGCCGAACCCTCGGCGACCGCGGTCGTGGTCGACGTGCCCGGCGGCGGCCACGGCACGGGGTCGGTGCGGGCCCGGGTCGTCCTGGCCGGTGTGTCGGCCCCGCTGCTGCCGGTCCACCGGATGGCGGCGGAGCGCACGGCCGGGGTCCTGGCGGTCGTCCTCATGCAGGCCCGGCAGGAGGAGGAGCTGGCCGCGCGCGGCCGGGGCGACTTCCTGACGGACCTGGCGGAGGGCCGCATCTCGGCGGAGGACGCCCCGGCGCAGGCCCGGGTCCTGGGCTTCCGGCCCGGGACGGGCCCGCTGCTGCCGATCGTCATGAGGCTCTCCACCGACCTGGGCGCCTCGGGGAACTGGGCCGTGCTGGCCCGTGCGGTCCTGGAGGAGCTGTCGTCGGTCGGGGTCCCGGTGCTGCTGGGCGTCCGCCCGGTGGAGGGGCGGGTCCCGCTGCTGGTCTCGCTGCGCGCCGAGTCGGAACGCGCGGCGGTCGCCGACCGGGTCGCGGCCGCACTGCGGGCCGGGGTGGAACGGGCCGGCCTCGACCGGGCCGGCGCCCCGCCGGCGGTGGTCGTCGGCGTCTCGGGCAGCTGGGCGGCGGCCTCGGCCGGGCTGCGGCACGCCGCCGAGACGGCCACGGCCGCACACGGGCTGCCGGCCCGCCCCTGGTACGACGCCCGACGCCTCGACATCGACCTGCTGCTGTGGCGGCTGCGCGAGCACCCCGACCTGGCGGCGTTCGTGGACCGGGCGATCGGCCCGCTGCGGGTCCACGACGCGAACTCGCGGCCGCCCCTCCTCCCCACCCTGGAGACGTACCTGGCCCACGCGGGCCGCAAGGCGGAGACGGCCCGGGAGCTCCACCTGAACCGCCAGACCCTGTACAACCGCCTGGCCCGCATCTCGGAGCTGCTGGGCACCGATCTCGACGACCCGGAGACGGTCCTCTCCCTCAGCCTCGCCCTCCGCGCCCGCCGCCACGCCACGCCTTCCTGAGGCACCTCGCACCCGGACCGGCCCGGGCCGCCCTGCCCGGCCCCGCCCCGCGCGCCCGGCCCGGGGGGACGGCCTGACCCGGGCCTGACCCCGGCCTAACCCCGCAGCCGTTCCATCAGCTCGTCGTACACCGACAGGACCTGGGCCACCGTGTCGTCCTCCGAGGGCCAGGTCGCGGCCCGGGCCCGGCCCGCGGCGGCGAGTTCCGCCCGCTTGTCCGGGTCGTCCAGCAGTCCGGCCACCGCGCCGGCCAGCGCCCCGGGGTCCCCGTACGGCACCAGTACGGCCGCGTCGCCGACCAGCTCCGGTACCCCGCCGACCTCCGTGGCCACCAGCGCCACCCCGGCCCGCAGCGCCTCCTGGGCCAGCAGCGAGCGGCCCTCCCAGCGGCTCGGCAGCACCGCCACGTCGGCCGCGGCCAGCAACCGGTCCGCGTCCCGGCGTCGGCCCAGCAGCCGTACGGGGAGGCCCTCCGCCTCGATCCGCCGGGCGAGTTCGGCCCGCAGCGGCCCCTCCCCCGCGATCACCAGCAGCGGGAGCGGGTCCAGCACGCGCCAGGCGCGGGCCGCGTCGAGCAGCAGGGAGTAGCCGCGGCGTGCCACGAGACTGCCCACGGCGATCACCAGGGGCCGCTCCACGGCGCCCAGTTCCGCCCGGGTCTTGCCGGCTTCGGCCGCCGGTTCCCCGGCCGGGGCGGGGGAGACGGCCGCCGCGACGGGTACGGCCGGGGCGGCCAGCCGGGCGTCGCGGGCCCCGCGCCGCCGCGCCAGGTCGACCTGGTCGGTGGAGGCGCCCAGCACCACGGCGGCGGCCCGTGCCACGCGCCGCTCCAGCAGCCGGCTCAGCCGCCCGAGCGCGCCCTCGGGCTCCGGGGCGCCCCCGTGCCAGGTCACCACGAGTGGTACCCGCCGCCCGCCGCCGGACAGCGCCAGCGCGGCCCGCATCCCGGCCCGCAGGCCGTGCGCGTGCACCACGTCTGCCCCGGCGCAGGCGGCCCGCAGGGCGCTCACCGCGTCCGGGGTGAACTGTGCGCCCGCGCCGGTGAAGTCGTACTCGCCTTCGGCCGCGACGGGGGCGCACACGGTCACCCGCACGCCCCGGGCGGCGAGCCCGGTCGCGAGGGACCGCACGTGCGCGCAGCTGCCCGCACCGGCGCCGCCGAGGACCTGGACGGTACGCAGCGGGGACCGCCCGTACGGCTGTGCGGGGACCGGAAGGGAGGCCGGGGAGCTGCTCACGGGCCGAAGCTCCAGGGTGAGGGGTCAGAGACGTCGCCCAGGATGCCAGTCCGCACGCGCGTTCCGGGACCATACGGGTGCGGATCCCGTGCGGGATACCGTCGTACGCCCCCCAGCCTCACCCACACGGGCTAGTTTCGCGTCATCCCGATGCCCTTTCGGACACCGACGGGGGCCCGGAACGCCATGCGTTCCGGGCCCCCGTGGGCATCCGTCCCCGTGCGGGGCGCGTCCGCTCACGCGTCCGCGCGCGCCGCCTCCAGGAGTTCCTCCGCATGGGCCCGAGCCGTCTGCGAGTCCTCCTGGCCGGCGAGCATCCGCGACAGCTCGCGGATGCGGTCCTCGCCCTCCAGGACGGTCACGCCGGAGCGGGTCACCGATCCGTCGACGGTCTTCTCCACGAGCAGCTGCCGGTCCGCGAAGGCCGCCACCTGCGGGAGGTGGGTGACGACGACGACCTGGGCGGACTTGGCCAGTTTCGCCAGCCGTCGCCCGACCTCGACGGCCGCCTTGCCGCCGACGCCCGCGTCGACCTCGTCGAAGAGGTACGTGGGCACCGGGTCGGAGCCGGCGAAGACGACCTCCACCGCCAGCATGACCCGTGACAGCTCACCGCCCGAGGCGCCCTTGGCGATCGGCCGCGGCTGGGCGCCGGGGTGCGGCGCCAGCAGCAGTTCGACCTCGTCCGCGCCCGAGGGCCCGTACGCGACCGGGCGTCCGCCGACCTCGACGCCCTCGGCGTCCTGCGTCTGACGGATGTCGAAGGTCACCCGGGCGTGCGGCATGGCGAGGGAGGCGAGCTCGGCGGTCACGTCCGCGGCGAACCGCGCGGCGGCCTCCGTCCGGGCGTCCGTCAGGGCCTGGGCCAGGGCGGACAGTTCGCCGCGCAGCCCGTCGCGTTCGGCGGTGAGCTCGTCGATCCGCTCGTCGTCGCCGTCCAGTTCCAGCAGCCGCTTCGATCCCCGCTCGGCCCACTCCAGTACGGCTCCCAGCCCGCCGTCGGCGTCCCCGTACTTGCGCACCAGCTGGGTCAGCGCCGCCCGCCGCTCCTCCACGGCGGCGAGCCGCAGCGGGTCGGCGTCGAGGTCGTCGGCGTACCCGGCGAGTTCCCCGGCCACGTCGGCCAACAGGATGCCGAGCTCCCCGATCCGGTCCGCGAGCGCGCCGAGCACCGGGTCGTGGGAGCGTACGGATTCCAGGGCGCGGTGGGCACCGGCGACGAGCGTGTTGGCGTCGACGCCCTCCGGGTCCTCCACGTCCCCGGCGAGGGCCCCGTGCGCCGCCTGCGCGGCGGAGGCCAGCGATTCGGCGTGCCCGAGCCGCTCCGCCTCCGCGGCCAGCTCGGCGTCCTCGCCGGGCAGGGGTTCCAGGGCGGCGATCTCGTCGAGGCCGAACCGCAGCAGGTCCGCCTCCTGGGCCCGTTCCCGGGCCCGGGTGGTGATCTCGTCCAGCTCGACGGCGACGGCCCGCAGCCGCCGGTAGGCGCCCGCGTACTTCTCCAGGGGGACGGCTACGGCGTCCCCGGCGTACCGGTCGAGGGCCTGCCGCTGCCGGGCGGGCCTCAGCAGCCCCTGCTGGTCGGTCTGTCCGTGGACGGCGACCAGGTCGTCGGCGAGCTCGCCGAGCAGGCCGACGGGGACGGAGCGGCCGCCGACGTGGGCGCGCGAACGCCCCTCGGCGGACACCGTCCGGCTGATCAGCAGGGCACCCTCGTCGAGTTCGGCGCCGGCCTCCTGCGCGCGCAGCGCAGCGGGCGCGTCGGGGCGCAGCACGACGCGCCCTTCCACGACCGCCGCCTTGGCTCCGATCCGCACCAGGGCGGGGTCGGCGCGACCGCCGAGCAGCAGCCCGAGGCTGGTGACGACCATCGTCTTGCCCGCGCCGGTCTCGCCGGTCACCGCGGTGAAACCGGGCGACAGCTCGACCACCGCGTCGTCGATGACCCCGAGCGACCGTATCCGCATCTCCTCAAGCACGGGACGACGATACCGAGGTTTCCCGGGTGCCATGTGACGTCACCCGCCCGGAGATCTCCGAACGCATGTGCTATTACATGATCAGCCGGTCTCGTGCGGGGCGCCCCGCCAGCCCGACACCGGCAACGCGAACTTCGCGACCAGCCGGTCCGTGAACGACGCGTGGTGCAGCCGGGCGAGCCGCACCGGCACCGTGCCCCGGCGCACCTCGACCCGCGCCCCCGACGGCAGCTCCAGCGTCCGGCGCCCGTCGCACCACAGGGCCCCGTGCGGCGTGCCGTTCTGGACCTCCACCGCCAGCACCGAGGTGGGCGAGGTCACCAGCGGCTTCGCGAACAGGGCGTGCGCGCTGATCGGCACCATCAGCAGCGCCTCCACCTCCGGCCAGACCACCGGCCCGCCCGCCGAGAAGGCGTACGCCGTCGAGCCCGTCGGCGTCGCGCAGACGATCCCGTCGCAGCCGAAGCCGGTCACCGGGCGCCCGTCGATCTCCAGGACCACCTCCAGCATCCGCTCCGCGGAGACCTTCTGGACGGCGGCCTCGTTCAGCGCCCAGTCCCGGTGGACCACGTCACCGTTGGTCCGCACGAGGACGTCGAGGGTCATGCGCTCCTCGACCTCGTACGACTTCGACACCACCCGGTCCACGACCTTGTCCAGGTCGTCGCGCTCGGCCTCGGCGAGGAAGCCCACCCGGCCCAGGTTGACGCCCAGCATCGGCACCCCCGAACCGCGCGCGAACTCCGCCCCGCGCAGCAGGGTCCCGTCCCCGCCCAGCACGATCAGCAGCTCGCACCCGTCGAACACCTTCGGCGTGCACTCGGCGACGAGCTCCACCTCGGGCGGCAGCGGCAGGTCCCGCGCCTCCTGCTCCAGCACCCTGACCCGCAGGCCCGAGCGCAGCAGACCGAGCACGACCAGCTCCGCGCTGCGGATGGCCGCCGGCCGCCCGGTGTGCGCGAGCAGGAAGACGGTCCGCACCTCCCCCTCCCGGTCCCCCGGGCCCCCCGAACCTGCCGAACCTGCCGAACCTGCCGAACCTGCTGAACCTGCTGACGCGTCTGTCACTGCGGCCCCTCCGCCACTGCACGATCGACATCCCCCGGGTCGAGCGCGGGTGCCCCCGCCCGGAGCCACAGAAAGTACTCGACGTTCCCCGACGGCCCCGGCAGCGGGCTCGCCGTCACCCCGAGCACGCCCAGCCCCAGCTTCCAGGCATGCGCCGCGACCTCCCGCACGGCCTCCGCCCGCAACTCGGGGCTGCGCACCACGCCGCCGCTGCCCAGGCGCTCCTTGCCGACCTCGAACTGCGGCTTGACCATCAGCACCAGGTCCGCGCCGGGCGCGGTGCAGCGCACCAGCGCCGGCAGCACCAGCCCGATGGAGATGAAGGACAGGTCGCCGACGACCAGGTCGACGGGGATCCCGTCGATCAGCTCGACCGTCAGCTCGCGGACGTTCGTACGGTCCTTGACGGTGACCCGTTCATCGCTCTGCAGCGACCAGGCGAGCTGCCCGTAGCCGACGTCCACGGCGACGACGTGGGCCACGCCCGCGCGCAGCAGCACGTCGGTGAAGCCCCCGGTCGAAGCCCCCGCGTCCAGCGCCCGCCGGCCCTCGACCTCCAGCCCCAGAGGACGGAACGCGGTGAGGGCGCCGGCCAGCTTGTGGCCGCCCCGGGAGACGTAGTCGGGGTCGCTGTCGTCCTTGAGGACGACGAGGGCCGCGCTGGTCTCGACCTGCGTGGCCGGTTTGGTCGCGGTGGTGCCTCCCACGGTGACCCGTCCCGCGGCGATCAGCTGGGCCGCGTGCTCTCGCGAGCGGGCCATGCTGCGGCGTACCAGTTCGGCGTCCAGGCGGCGGCGTGCCACTCCTGCCACGTTCGGTTCAGCTCCTGTTTTCGTAAGGTCCGGGGACGGGCGGTGCGTCCAGCGCGGTCAGCGCCTCGCGCAGTCCCCCGTGGACATCCTCGTACACCGCGGCGTGCTCGTCCGCAGGCAGGTGGTCGGCGTCGGCCAGCCGCTCCAGGTGCGCGTCGACCCCGGCGTGGCCGGTGCGGGTGCGTACGAGGCCCAGCGGAGCGGGGCCCGCGGGCTCCGCGGCGGGCTCCGCCCCGGGCTCCTCGGGGACGTCCGGAAGGCCCCCGGACACGTCGTCGGTCATGCCCCGACGCTACCCCGAAGCGCGGGTCCGGCCACGCAGGGCTCTGCGGTACGGTCGTGATCACCATGGCTACGATCCAGGAGTGCCGCGACGCACTCGACCGACTCTCCGACAACCTGGCGCGGGCCGATGACGGCGTGCGCGGCGCGGCCGCCTTCGACCGGTCCCTGAGCTGTCACATCACCGACCTCGACCAGACCTTCTCCGGACGTCTCGACAACGGCCGGATCCGGGTGGACGCGGTCGCCCCGGGGCCGCCGCGCGCCAAGGCCGAGATACGGCTCGCGATGGCCGGTGACGACCTGCTCGCGCTGGTCGCCGGCGAACTGAAGTTCGCCAAGGCCTGGGCCTCGGGCCGGGTCCGTCTGGAGGCCGGCTTCCGGGACCTGCTGCGGCTCAAGAACATGCTCTGAGGCACCGGACCGGACCGGCGGTGGCCTCAGACGGCCGCCCTGGCGCGGGCCTGCCGGGCGGCGGGGACCACCAGCGGCGTCCCGGTCTCCGGGTCGTCGATGATCTGGCAGCGCACCCCGAAGACCTCCTCCACCAGCTCGGCGGTGACCACCTCCGCGGGCGGGCCCTCGGCGACGACGACGCCGCCGCGCAGGGCGATCAGGTGGGTGGCGTAGCGGGCCGCGTGGTTGAGGTCGTGCAGCACCGCCACCAGGGTCCGGCCCTGGTTCTCGTGGAGCTCCGCGCACAGGTCGAGCACGTCGAGCTGGTGCTGGATGTCCAGGTAGGTCGTCGGCTCGTCCAGGAGCAGCAGCGGCGTCTGCTGGGCCAGCGCCATCGCGATCCACACCCGCTGGCGCTGCCCGCCCGACAGTTCGTCCACGGCCCGGTCGGCCAGTTCGGCGACCCCGGTCGAGGCCATCGACTCGGCGACGATCCGCTCGTCCTGCTCCGACCACTGGCGCAGCAGCCCCTGGTGCGGGTACCGGCCGCGCGAGACCAGGTCGGCGACGGTGATCCCGTCGGGCGCGATCGAGGACTGCGGGAGCAGCCCCAGCGTCCTGGCCACCTTCTTCGCCGGCATCGAGGAGATGGCCTGGCC
This sequence comes from Streptomyces sp. AB3(2024), assembly GCF_041862025.1. NCBI lineage: Bacteria > Bacillati > Actinomycetota > Actinomycetes > Kitasatosporales > Streptomycetaceae > Streptomyces > Streptomyces sp. AB3(2024). The sequence goes on along the minus strand of NZ_JBGWAB010000062.1, from coordinate 7,893 downwards.
GTCCAGCAGCACCCGCCCGGCGGACGGCTTCAGCATCCGCGACAGGGCCCGCAGCAGCGTGGACTTGCCGCAGGCGTTGGGGCCGACGATCACGGTGAAGGAGTGGTCGGGGATCTCCACCGACAGGTTCTCGGCGATGACCCGCTGGTCGTAGCCGAGGGTGACGTTCTCCGCGGTCAGCCGCTGCACTTGGGTACTCCTCGTGTGGCCCGGCGCCTTGCCGGGCTCGTTGCCGGGCGCGGGGAGCCTGGCGCCCCGCGCGCTCATATCCGTCCCGCCTTGCGCTCGGTGACGAGCAGCCAGAGCAGGTAGACGCCGCCGACCAGGCCGGTCAGCACGCCCACCGGCAGCTGGTCGGCGCCGAAGGCCCGCTGCGAGGCCAGGTCGGAGGCCAGCAGCAGGACGGCGCCCATCAGCGCGCCGGTGAGCAGGTTCGGGCCGGGCGAGCGCGTCAGCCGCCGGGCCAGCTGGGGCGCGGCCAGCGCGACGAAGCTGATCGGGCCGGCCGCGGCGGCCGCCGCGGTGGTCAGCAGGACCGCCGCCAGCATCAGCAGCATCCGGGTCCGTTCCACCGGCACGCCCAGCGCGTACGCGGAGTCGTCGCCCATCTCGATCATCCGCAGGGCCCGGTTCTGCCCGAGGACCAGCGGGAACAGCAGCGCGCAGGTCGCCAGCAGCGGCCAGACCTGGGACCAGTCGCGGCCGGCCAGCGAACCGGTCAGCCAGACCATCGCCCGGGTGGCGTCGACGAGCTGCGCCTTGGCGATCAGGTACTGGATGACGGCGACGAGGACGGCGGAGGAACCGATGCCGACGAGCACCAGCCGGTAGCCGTGGACCCCCTGCTTGTACGCGAGCAGGTAGACGGCGGCGCCGGCGAGCACCCCGCCCGCCACCGCGCCGGCCGCGACCTCGGCCGCACCGCCCTTGAACAGGATGATGACGGCGAGCGCGCCGACCGCCGAGCCGTACCCGAAGCCGAGCAGGTCGGGGGAGCCGAGCGGATTGCGCGAGACGGACTGGAAGACCGCCCCGGCCATCCCGAGGGCCGCGCCGACCAGCACCGCGACCAGCACGCGCGGCAGCCGCAGGTCGTTGACGATGAAGTCGTCGGCGGGGGTGCCGTTGCCCAGCAGCGTCCGTACGACGTCCGCCGGGGCGATCTCGAAGTCGCCGGTGCCGATGAGCACGACCGCCAGGGCCAGCGCCACGGCGGCCAGTACCACGCCGGTCACCAGGGCGCGGCCCTCGACGCGCAGCGAGACGCCGCCGGGTCCGCGCAGCGCGCGCAGCCGGACGCCCTTCGCGGGCGCCTGCGCGGTCGTGTTCGCCGGGGCGAGGGGGGTCGCGGTCACAGCTGGGCCATCCTCTTGCGCCGAACCAGGTAGATGAAGACGGGACCGCCGATGAGCGCGGTGACGATGCCGACCTGGAGCTCGCCGGGCCGGGTGACGACCCGTCCGACCACGTCGGCACCCAGCAGCAGCACGGGCGACAGCACCGCCGAGTACGCGAGCACCCAGCGCATGTCGGGCCCGGTGACCAGGCGCACCAGGTGCGGGATCATCAGCCCGACGAAGACGATCGGCCCGCACGCGGCGGTCGCGGCCCCGCACAGCAGGGTGATGGCGACCATGGCCGCGACGCGGGTCCGGGTCAGGTGGGCGCCGAGCGCCCGCGCGGTGTCGTCGCCCAGGGCCATCGCGTTGAGCGGCCGGCCGAGTGCGAGCGCGAGCACGGCCCCGGCCAGCAGGAACGGCGCCACCTGCGTGACGGTGTCCATGGTGGCGGAGGCGAGCGAACCCACCGTCCAGAAGCGCAGCTTGTCCAGGGCCTTGCTGTCCATCAGCTGGACCGAGTTGATGTAGCCGACGAGCGCCGCGCTGGCCGCCGTACCCGCGAGCGCGAGCCGCACCGGCGTCGCGCTGCGGCTGCCGCCGAGCACGTAGACGAGGACCGAGACGAGCGCGGCGCCGAGGAAGGCCCACCACACGAACTCGTCCAGGGAGTCCGCCCCGAGGAAGCTGATCGCCGAGACGACGGCCGCCGCGGCGCCCGCGTTGACCCCGAGGATGCCGGGCTCGGCCAGCGGATTGCGGGTCAGCGCCTGCATCACCGCGCCGGACAGGCCGAGGGCCAGCCCGACCATCACCCCCAGGAGGGTGCGCGGGATCCGCAGGTCCCGTACGACCACGTCCTCGGTGGTCCCGGTGAAGTGGAAGAGGCCGTGCCAGACCTGTTCCAGGGGCATCGCCCTGGCGCCGACGGCGATGCTCGCCACCACCACCAGGGCCAGTACGACGAGGGCGGCCAGCAGACCGGCGGCACGGGCGCCGTGGCGCGAACGGGCGGCCGCGGGCGGCGCCGTGCTCTGTTCGGGGGAACTCTCAACCAACACGGAGGTTAGGTTAGCCTACCCTCCGACCGCAAGATCTTATCGAACGGCCGATCGAGCGGGCGAACGCTCCCGGCGCTGCGGCCCTACGCCCCCTCAAGCCCCTGGAACCCCTGGAGCCCCAGCAGGTCGAGGGCCTTCCCCGCGTCCAGGGCGCAGGAGCCCTCGCCCGCCTGCGTCCACGCCGCCGCGCACAGCGCCCGCAGCCCGTCCAGGGGCTCCCCCTCGCCCCGCAGGTCCAGTACGTCGTCCAACGCGACCGCCGTCCACCCACCGCAGCGGAAACCCTCCCCGGCCCCCTCCCCGGCCGGCTCCACCTCCGGCTGCCCGGTCAGCAGCCCGCGCAGGTCCCGGTCCACGTACGTCGGCCGGTGCTTCGGCACGGCCCGCAGCAGCTGCGCCGCGTCCGTCACACCGGTCAGCACCAGCAGCGAGTCCACCTCGCCGTTGAAGGCACCCTCGATGTCGGTGTCCAGCCGGTCCCCGACCACCAGCGGCCGCTCCGCCCCGGTCCGCAGCACCGTCTCCCGGTGCATCGGGGGCAGCGGCTTCCCCGCCACCTGCGGCTCCGCTCCCGTCGCGATCCGTACGACCTCCACCGCGGCCCCGTTGCCCGGAGCGATCCCCCGCGCCCCCGGGATCGTCAGGTCGGTGTTCGACGCGAACCACGGCACCCCTCGGTTGACCGCGTACGCCGCCTCCGCGAACCGCCCCCACGTCAGGTCCGGTCCCCCGTACCCCTGCACGACGGCCGCCAGCCCCTCCTCCTCGGCCGAGTCCACCGGTACCAGCCCCCGCTCGCGCAGCGCGACCCGCAGCCCCTCGCCGCCGATCACCAGCACCTTCGACCCCGGCTCCACCTGCTCCGCGATCAACCGGGCCACCGCCTGCGCGGAGGTGATCACCTCGGCCGGATCCGTCGGGATGCCGAGTTCGCCCAGGTGCCCGGCGACGGCGTCCGGGGTGCGCAGCGCGTTGTTGGTGACGTACGCGAGGTGCATCCCCGCGGCCCGGGCCGCGGCGAGGGAGTCGACGGCGTGCGCGACGGCCAGACCGCCCGCGTACACCACCCCGTCCAGGTCCAGCAGAGCCGTGTCGTAGGCCTGGTGGAGACCGCGCCGACTGCCGGCGGGGGTGGTCCTGCTCTGCGGGGTCATCTGGCCGCTCCTCATTCGCTGATTCCGCGCCCCGCGTACATCCAGGGCTTCTTTGGATCGATCTTGTCCGATTTTGCGCCGGTCCTGGTCACTCACCCGATCATCCCGCATCGCGAGACGGGTCTTACCATGCACCAATGACCACACCTGGCAACGCGGAGCACGGGCTGCGACTGATCCCCTTCCACGGACTGCGCTACGTCCCGCAGCGCGTCGGCAGCCTCGCCGCCGTGACCTCCCCGCCGTACGACGTGGTCGTGCGCCCCGACGGAGTCGACTACCTCGAATCCGCCGATCCGCACAACATCGTGCGGCTGATCCTGCCGCAGGCCGAGACCCCGGCCGCACGCAACGAACAGGCCGCCCGCACCCTCCGGGACTGGCTCGCCGAGGGCATCCTCAGCGCCGACCCGCGGCCCGCGCTCTACGTCTACGAGCAGCGCAGGGCAGGGGTCCTCCAGCGCGGCATCATCGGCGCCCTCGCCCTGTCCGACGCCGGGGCCGGCATCGTCCTGCCCCACGAGGACGTCATGCCGGACGTGGTCACCGACCGGGCGGGCCTGATGCGCGCCACGTCGGCCAACCTCGAACCCCTCCTCCTCACGTACCTGGGCGACGGCCCCGGCACGGGAGCGGCCGCGGTCGTCGAGGCCACCGCCGCCAACCGGCCCCCGCTGCTGTCGACCGTCACCGAGGACGGCTTCTGCCACAGCCTGTGGGCCATCACCGACCCCGCCGAACTGGCCGCCGTCACCGCCGACCTCGGCCACCGCCAGGCCCTGATCGCCGACGGCCACCACCGCTGGGCCACGTACCTGCGCCTCCAGCAGGAGCACGGCTCGCCCACCCCGTGGGACTTCGGCCTGGTCCTGCTCGTGGACACCGCCCGCTACCCGCTCCAGGTCCGCGCCATCCACCGGATGCTGCGCCGCCTGCCGCTGTCGCGCGCGCTGGCCGCCCTCGACGGCTCCTTCCGGGTCCGCCCGGTCGACGGCCCGCTCCCGCTGGCCCTGGAGGCCCTCGCCGACGCCTCGGAACGCGGCAACGCCTTCCTGCTCACCGGCGACGGCACCTTCCACCTGGCCACCGACCCGGACCCGGACCTCATCGAGCGCACCGTCCGCCACGACCGGCCCGAGGCCTGGCGCCGGCTGGACGCGACCGTGCTGCACGCGACCCTGCTCGACGCCCTGTGGCAGATCCCGGACACCCCCGACCAGATCACGTACATCCACGACGCCCCCGCCACCGTCGCCATGGCCGAACGCCACGGCGGCACGGCCGTCCTGCTGCACCCCGTACGGGAGGCGGTGGTCCGGGACCTGGCCCGCCAGGGCGTCACGATGCCCCGGAAGTCGACCTCCTTCGGCCCGAAGCCGGCCACCGGCCTGGTCCTGCGCAGCGTGGACTGACCGACCTGGAGCGCACTGCTCCGGACATGCGAAAGGGCGGCACCCCCGAGGGGGTGCCGCCCTTTCGTCACGGCTTACGCCCTGTCACGCTCGTCGTCCTCGACGACCACGATCTCGTCGGTCGCGTCGACGTCGGCCTCGTCGAGGGGCTCGTACTCCTCGTCGTCCTCGTCGTAGTACTCGGCCTGGTCGGTGGCCCGCTCGGCGGCGGCCACCTCGGCCTCGTCCTCGTCGTCGTCCTCGTCGAGGACGAGGTCGTCAGCGAGGTCCGCTTCCTCTTCCTCGGCGGCGGCGGCGTCGACGAACTCGACCCCGTCGATCTCGGCCAGGCGGTCCGAGGCGTCGGTCGCCCCGTCCTTGTCGGCCTCCAGGGTCTTCGCGAACCACTCGCGGGCCTCGTCCTCACGGCCGGCGGCCAGCAGGGCGTCGGCGTAGGCGTAGCGCAGGCGCGCCGTCCAGGGCTGGACGGTGTTGGAGGCCAGCTCCGGGCTCTGCAGGGTCACGATGGCGGCGTCGAGCTCGCCCATGTCCCGGCGGGCACCGGCCGCGACGAGGCGCATCTCGACCTGGCCGGCCTTGTCCAGCTTCTGCACCTCGGGCTCGCCGGCCATGGCCAGGGCCCGCTCCGGACGGCCGAGGCCGCGCTCGCAGTCGGCCATGACGGGCCACAGCTCGACGGAGCCGGTCATCCGCTTGGAGGCGCGGAACTCCGCGAGGGCCTCGCTGTACTTCTGCGTGGCGTACGCGGCGAAGCCGGCGGCCTCACGGACGGCGGCGACGCGGGAGGCCAGACGCAGGGCGATGCGGGCGTACGCGTACGCCTGCTCGGGGTCCTCGTCGATGAGCCGGGCCACCATGACCAGGTTGCGCGAGACCTCCTCGGCCAGGCCCTTGGGCAGGCTCAGGAGCTCCTGACGCACGTCGGCGTCGATCTCGTGCCCGGTGACGTCCTCGTCGATCGGAAGCCGCTTGACCGGGTCGCGGTCGGCGCGGAAGTCGCGGTCGCCGCCACGGTCATCGCGACCACGGTAGCCACCACGGTCATCGCGACCACCACGGAACCCACCACGGTCGCCACCGCGGTCGCCGCCCCGGTCGCCGCCCCGGTCGTCGCGACGGGGGTACGAGGGACGGTCGCCACCACGGTCGTCACGACCGCCACGGAAACCACCGCGCTCGTCGTCACGACGCGGGTACGACGGGCGGTCGCCGCCACGGTCGTCGCGACGCGGGTACGAGGGACGGTCGCCACCGCGGTCGTCGCGACGCGGGTACGAGGGACGGTCGCCACCGCGGTCGTCGCGACGCGGGTACGAGGGACGGTCGCCACCGCGGTCGTCACGGCGGAAACCGCCGCCACCACCGGTGGGACGACCACCACGGTCGTCGTCACGACGCGGGTACGACGGACGGTCGCCACCACGGTCGTCGCGACGGGGGTACGAGGGACGGTCACCGCCACGGTCGTCACGACCGCCACGGAAACCACCGCGCTCGTCATCACGACGCGGGTACGACGGACGGTCGCCGCCACGGTCATCACGGCCACCGCGGAAACCACCACGGTCATCGTCACGACGCGGGTACGACGGGCGGTCGCCGCCACGGTCGTCACGACGGGGGTACGAGGGACGGTCGCCGCCACGGTCGTCACGGCGGAAACCGCCGCCACCACCGGTGGGACGACCACCACGGTCGTCGTCACGACGCGGGTACGACGGACGGTCGCCACCACGGTCGTCGCGACGGGGGTACGAGGGACGGTCACCGCCACGGTCGTCACGACCGCCACGGAAACCACCGCGCTCGTCATCACGACGCGGGTATGACGGACGGTCGCCGCCACGGTCATCACGGCCACCGCGGAAACCACCACGGTCATCGTCACGACGCGGGTACGACGGGCGGTCGCCGCCACGGTCGTCACGACGCGGGTACGAGGGACGGTCACCGCCACGGTCGTCACGGCGGAAACCGCCGCCACCACCGGTCGGACGACCACCACGGTCATCATCACGACGCGGGTACGACGGACGGTCGCCGCCACGGTCGTCACGACCGCCACGGAAGCCACCGCTGACGGGGCGGCCGCCACGGTCGTCGTCACGGCGCGGGTAGCTGGGACGGTCGTCGCGACGCGGGTACGACGGACGGTCGCCGCCACGGTCGTCACGGCGGAAACCGCCGCCACCACCGGTCGGACGGCCGCCACGGTCGTCGTCACGGCGCGGGTAGCTGGGACGGTCGCCGCCACGGTCGTCGCGACCACGGAAGCCGCCGCTGGGACGGTCGCCGGCGGGGCGCCCGCCACGGTCGTCACGGCGGAAACCGCCGCCACCACCGGTCGGACGGCCACCGCGGTCGTCGCGGCGGAAGCCACCACGGTCACCGCCACGGTCGTCACGGCCCCCGCGGTAGCCGCCCCTGTCACCGCCGTCGTTGCGACGAGGCTCGCGCTCCGGACGATCGTCGGGAGAGTTGGACATGGGTGTGACTCCTGTCTTCGGGGTACCGCTAGTCATTCTCGCGCAACCAACCCATGGCCGCGCTTCGGCGTAAAGAGGTGAAAAACAAAAAAGACCCTTGGTCCAGCGTTGAACGCTGGACCAAGGGTCCTTTGAAAGATTGTTCGGCGGCGTCCTACTCTCCCACAGGGTCCCCCCTGCAGTACCATCGGCGCTGAAAGGCTTAGCTTCCGGGTTCGGAATGTAACCGGGCGTTTCCCTAACGCTATGACCACCGAAACCCTATCGGTTTCGAGCGAACAAGCACACTCTGTAGTTGTGTTCTAGCTCTAGAAACCAGCAACCGTTCGTTGCTTCAGAACTAACACAGTGGACGCGAGCAACTGAGGACAAGCCCTCGGCCTATTAGTACCAGTCAGCTCCACCCGTTACCGGGCTTCCACATCTGGCCTATCAACCCAGTC